>CAZKHV010000223.1:0-2458 GCA_964552605.1 uncultured Zetaproteobacteria bacterium
TATTGTGTCAGAGGATTTGAGGCTGGGGTAGTTTTGTCCTATGTGGTTGTCCTAGTCGCTGTCCCATGTCTATGGGACAGACAGGCTGCGATCAACATTGCAGCCTTGGCTTTTGATGGGTGATGCGGAGCACTGCTTGTTGGATAATGTGCTATGCTTGAATAGTGGCGCAAGTCGCGAACCTAAATCGTTGTAGCCGGAGAATAAGTGATGGCGAAGAATATTATTGTATGTGCTGATGGGACGGGTAATAAAGGTGGATCCACACCCGATAGTAATGTGTACCGGATGTATAAGGCGATTGATAAGAGTTTTAAGGGCCGTCTTGCGGATGGTTTTGAATGCGATGAGCAGATGGTTTTTTATGATAATGGCGTGGGGACTGAAACGAATAAATATGTCAGAGCACTTGGTGGTGGATTGGGCTTTGGTTTTGAAGATAATGTCTGTGATTTGTATGAGTTCTTGGCACGCAATTACGAGCCGGGGGATCGCATTTATTTTTTTGGTTTTAGCCGGGGTGCATCAACGGTGCGGGCATGCAATGGATTTATCAGCAAATGTGGGCTAGTCAAAGGCAAGGGTTTGCGTAAACGTCAATTGATGGCGCTAAAGGATGAGGCTTTTGCAGCTTATAAGGTGTATCAAGGGCAACCATCAAAGGCTGAGGCTTTGAAAAATGATTCCGAGCGTAACCATGGCGCAGTGCCTGTTTATTTTCTGGGTGTGTGGGATACGGTCGTGGCGTTGGGGCTACCCAAACGAACAGATATTACCGGCCCTGTTTCTGCTATGATCAATGCTGTTTTTTTTGTGGCTGATAAAGTATTGGATGTATGTTGGCCGCATAGCTTTTATTATTACAAGCTTACCGAGAATGTTGAACATGCCTATCAGGGCTTGTCGATTGATGATGAACGCACTGCCTTTTTTCCCTTTGTGTGGAATGAGCATGGTCGTGATAGAGGAGTGGTGGAGCAGGTTTGGTTTGCCGGCATGCATTCCAATGTTGGTGGTGGTTACGGGCGTTCGGGTCTGGCCAGTGTGGCGTTGTACTGGATGATGTTACGAGCCGAAACGAGTGGTTTGCAGTTTGAAGAGTCCACCGTGCAGCAGGCTTTCGATGATAGTCATGTGCATGGACGCATGCATGACTCCAGGGATGGAGCCGGCGTGGTTTATCGCTATCACCCGCGTGAGATCGAGAAGCTCTGTGATGGCCGTTTGAATGGTGATATTAAATTGCACCGTAGCGTGATTGAACGGCTTGAACATCGCACGGCCAATTATGCACCGGGTCAGTTGCCTGAAAGGTTTAACGTGGTTGAAAATGATCCGACAGCGACGCTTGAGGCCAGAAGCCCCGGCAGACATTCGGATTGGTCGGGTATTCGTGCAGAGATCGATCAGTGGGTGCTTAAGCGAAAGGGGTTGTATGCAGTGATGATGAGTTTTGTGATTGCAGTCCTTGTTGTTGCGTATCAAAAATGGGTTGCGGCTATCAGTGTCGCGCATGTTGGTCTTGCAGGTGATGTGGCTGATATTCTGGATTATATACTACCCGAGTTTCTTGAACCGTTGGTTGATTCGTTGGTTATTCAGCATCCGTTTATATTGGCTGTTACGGTGCTATTGATTGTTATTTATGTAAAAATAAGGACTTATTGCCATAGGCAAACCGTTGAAGCCTGCGAACGTTTACGTCATTTGGTGATTCATGAACGAGATGATTATCTGTGATCGATGTGTTTAGAATACGGTATAGAACGTTGATGCTGATAGCGGATCGTTGCATGTGAGGCTTCGAAGCGCAGCATCCATTTTCTGGCTGGAAGAGCTTGCAGATGTTGGTTTCCAATCGGTAGACATATGATCTGCATGAGTATCTTGGTGGAATGGTTGAGTCACTAATGCAGAGGGATTTCATCATATTGATACGACTGTTTAACATGAAAAACATTTAATTTGCGATTCATGCTTCTTTCAGCCGATGGCCATACGATACGCCGTGTCTGGCGCTACTCCTCCCTCCCCTCCCTAGTGTTTCGCGTCAGACATTGGCCCTGACATCCGTCGGGGCCTTTCTTTTTTGTGCGAAGGCTGGCTGATTTAGTGAGGGATGGAGATGATGCCAGGTTGAGTTTGAAGTGCTTTTGAATAGGTCTATAAACACCGATTCGTCTAAGGGGTGCAATCGCTGAAACAGACAGCTACACTGCGTCGCTGTCGATTTTATGGAGGTTCGGTATGCCTTGGAGCAACCAGAACGGTAACAATGGTAAGGGTAGTCATGATAACAACCAGAACCCTTGGGGTAAGCAAGGTGGTGGCGGTAATAACCAGACTCCACCTGACTTGGATGAAGTGATTCGTCGCCTGCAAGAGCGCTTTGGCGGTTTTTTTGGTGGTGGCGGCAACAACAATGGCTCCAACTCCGGTGGTGAATTCAATATCAATA
>CAZKHV010000224.1:0-2435 GCA_964552605.1 uncultured Zetaproteobacteria bacterium
TAACTCAGCCGATAGATTTATGCGTAGGCAACTATGTAGCATGAGTAATACGACTGTTTTTAAGTTTTCACCACGATGGAGGTTCTGACATGGCTATTAGTATTCAACCCGTCGATGGTTTGATCAACCGCTTGTTGCAACAAAACGGCAAATCATCATCGGCTGCACGTCCAAGTGCAGCCGCACCGATGACCAAACAGGATCAGGTTAACATTTCATCATCGGCCTATGCCCAGAAAACGCCAGCTACGGAGTCACAGGTTCAGCCGCAGCAGTCACAAAATAAACCCGGCGAACGCGCGTTGGAATCACACTTGCTTAACCTCTATAAGAAGAATGATACCTTTGGAGGATAAAGCGTGGAAAAGCCCCGCCTATTGTTGGCCGAAGATGATGAAGCGCTGTCTTCATTGTTGGAAGAATATCTCTTAGAAGCTGGCTATGACTTGGTTGTTCACCATCGTGGTGATACAGCTCTCCTCGCTTTACAACAACAACATTTTGATTTGGTGCTCAGTGATATTGTTATGCCGGGTGCCGATGGTTTGACGCTATTGCAGCATGTTCGTCAATTTATGCCGGACACGCTGATCTTATTGATGACCGGCTATTCCGGCATTGAAAATGCTCTGCATGCTGTTGAAGAAGGCGCTTATGATTTTGTCAGCAAGCCCTTTCAGCTGCCCGAGATTCGTGTGCGTTTGGATAATGCAGCGCGTTATCAACGTTTGTTAAAGCGTTATCGGGCCATAACAGGCGATGTTGTTCAGCCGGTTGAAACCGCCAAAGTAAAAGGGAAAATGGTGGCCAGAGCATACGATAAGGGCACATCAGGAGATTTATGAGTATACAACTCCTTATTATAGAAGATCAGCCGGCGGTGCGCGAAGTCGTGGCCGAAATTATCGGTGGGCTGGACTCAGACGTTGAGATTGCGCAGGTGGGTAGTCTGCAAGAAGCACGCATTGTATTGCTTGAACAGCATTGGGATGGACTGATTACCGATATGAGTCTGGGTGACGGTAATGCGCTGGAGTTGCTTGAAAGTCTGATTGAAGAAAATATGACGCTGCCGCCGACGATTTTGATGAGTGGTTTTTTGACGTCAAAGCGCATGGAGCAGGCCAAGCGGCTGGGTATTGAGCATGTGTTGCCGAAACCCTTTGAACCGAGAGTTTTTCTAGATTGTTTAAGTACGATGTTGCCTGCTGGTCGCGGCACTGCGGGACAGCTTAAATCAAGCGTGGTGGATCGTCCTTCCAATGTGTTGTTGCCGGAAATGTTTGAAATGGATCGACGCATGGGCTTGGTCTATCGCATGTTTGATGAAATGCCATCGGAAAAAGAAGTCTCTGCCGTGTGTGCGCGCGCTTTGACACTGGCGATGGATGTTGTGCATGCTCATAGTGGTTATATGGCCTTGTTTGAGCGTCAGCAGCTTAAACTGGTGATGGTTGCCTCCGAAGGTGTGGACGGTATGGCAGCATCGTGCCAACTCGATGAAACAATCTTTCAACCGTTGATGAATGGTGAGGAAGAGTTGTGTCAGTCGGGGGCTAGCGATACTTCGAAGCAATGCTGGGCCGGTCTGGAATCGGATTGTTATGTTGCTGTACCGGTGCGTTTGCAGGGTGTGGCGATGGGCGTGTTGTGTTTGCTTAATCCTGCTATTGATGTGCCGCTGAAAAGTGAAACCCGCCAAATGCTTGGTCTGTTGGTTAAAAAGCTGGATACCTTGCTGGATAATCGTGCGGTGCATGCAGCCCTTGCGGCCAATATGCGGGAAACGTTGATTGCACTGGTACGCTCCCTGGAAGCACGGGATCGATATACCCGTGATCATTCGGCTAGGGTCGGGTCTTTATCCTCCATTCTGGCGGCTGATCTGGGGCTTGATTCGGATCATGTTGATTTGATTCGTACCGGTGGCTTGTTGCATGATATCGGTAAGTGCGGCATTCCTGACGCGGTATTGCTCAAACCCGGTCGTTATACCGATCAGGAGTTTGCTATCATGAAAGCGCATCCCGCTATTGGTGATAATATCTTGTCGAATATGGATACCATGGTGCGTGAGCGTCAGATGCTGCGGCATCATCATGAGCGTTTTGATGGTTTTGGTTATCCGGATAAATTAGCCGGTGATCAAATACCTTTTGATGCGCGCATTGTCTGTGTGGCCGATGCGATTGATGCGATGACGACACACCGTGTTTATCGTATGGCTAGGCCATTGTCGTTTTGCCTGGAGCAATTGAAAAACAACTCGGGCACACAATTTGACCCACAAGTGGTTGAGGCTGCGATTGCAGCGATTGAGCGTGGTGTTGTTAAAACCCAGGCGGAAAATGCTAATGCCAATGATGGTGTGATGCCATTATCGGCGCTAATTTCAGTAAAAACAGGAGTGCATAATTATGCCTGAAGAAACGAGT
>CAZKHV010000225.1:0-2430 GCA_964552605.1 uncultured Zetaproteobacteria bacterium
GTTTAAGCATTTCATGCTTTCGGGGGAGGGGTCGCAATCTGAAACGCAATCTGAAACGCAACCTGAAGCGCATGTGATTGCATGCCATGAGTGCGATGCTTTGCATCATCTGAATACTCTGCCTGAGCATACTGAGGCATATTGTGCGTGCTGCGATGCTTTATTGTACCGCCATGTAAACAAGGCAACCGTGCATCGCAGTTTAGCGCTGCATTTGACTGCGTTGATGCTGTTTGTGATGGCCAATACGTTTCCGTTTATGTCGTTGAAGCTGGCCGGTCGGGTGGAGACGGACATGCTGTTATCGGCTCCCTTGGCGCTGTTTGAAATGGGAATGAGTGATATCGGTGTGCTGGTGTTGCTGACTACGATTGTGTTTCCTCTGCTGACCATGCTTGCTGCGTTGTATTTGCTTGTTCCGGCGGCATTTGCTCGGCGTGCTTATGCGTGCGCTCCGGTATTTCGTATGCTGCAGCGCTTGATGCCATGGAGCCTGCTGGGTGTATTTATGCTGGCGGTATTGATTGCGATTGTGAAATTATTGGATCTGGCCGAAATTGAAGTGGGTCTTTCATTGATGGCGTTTGCTGTTCTGTTGCCGGTGAGTGTGATGGCACAAAAGGATATGGATAGCTCCATCTTCTGGCCGCACCGCGTGCGTGATGAAGGAGATGAGTCGGATGAAACCCTGGGTCGGGGCTTAGAGGCGGGTCTGCTGCATTGTCATACCTGCTCATTGGCCGTGCGCGACGTTGCCCCAAATTCAGACCCGAATTCAGACGGTAACAGTGATGGCCAGCATATAAAGTCTCAAAGGGATCAGCAGGCCACCGACTTGCATTGCCCCCGTTGCGCGGATCATCTGCATAGTCGCAAGCCAAACAGCATTGCACGCACATGGGCTTTGCTGATTGCCGCAATACTATTGCTATTACCTGCCAATATATTACCGATCATGACGGTAACTCGTTTTGCTCAAGGTGATCCAAGCACTATTGTATCCGGTGTTGTGCATCTTATTGCAGCCGGCATGTGGCCGTTGGGTTTGATTGTGTTTTTTGCCAGTATCATGGTGCCGGTCAGTAAGCTGCTAACGCTGGTGTTTTTGTTGTGGTCGGTGCATGTTCAATCGAAATGGAATCCGGTGGATCGCACACGCTTGTATCGTATGACGGAAAGGATTGGTTCATGGTCGATGGTGGATATTTTTATTATTGGTATTTTAACATCGCTGGTTAGCCTTGATGCATTGGCTACCATTGAACCGGGCATTGCGGCCAGTTACTTTGCTGCGTCGGTGGTGTTGACGATGTTTGCGGCACAAAGCTTTGATCCGCGTTTAATTTGGGATGCGGCCGGTGAGCATGATGCTGAGTATCAAACGGAGCATGACACGGATGCCGTGCAGGGCGATGTCGATAATGCTGTTCGAAGCAAGCATACAGAGTCGGGGAGTGGGCAGGGAATGCAACTTGGCTAATCGAGGGGAGTTGATGCGCTTAATGGGCTTGATGGGTAGGCAAAGCAATGATGAGAGTCGGATAAGTTCATGGCTGATGTGAATCGTATGGCAGGAAGCGGGCAGGCGGTAGTCAAACAACGCCGTCAATTCTCGATTGTCTGGTTGATTCCTATATTAACCTTGTGCATCGGCGTTTGGTTGATTGTTAAAACTATCCATGATCAAGGGCCTGAAATCACGATCACCCTATCTACTGCTGAGGGTCTTGAAGCGGGTAAAACCCTGATTAAATACAAAGATGTGAAAATCGGTGTGGTGAAACATTTAAAATTTTCCAACGATTTCAAACATATCGTGCTGACAGCGCGTCTCGATCCGGAAGCCGAATCCTTTTTGCATCGTGACACGCGTTTCTGGGTGGTGCGTCCGCAACTGAGTTTACGCGGTGTATCCGGCCTGAGTACGTTGGTTAGTGGTTCGTATATCGAAATTGATCCTGGTCATGGTGCGGCGCATTATCATTTTACGGCTCTGGAAGAAGCTCCGATTGTGAAATCCGATGTGGATGGCATTCGTATTACCCTGTTAACCGATAAGCTGGGTTCATTGGATGTCGGTTCGCCGGTTTATTATCAGGGTATTCAGGCGGGTGAGGTCTTGGGTTATGAACTGGCCAACGATAAACACAGCATCTTTGTGCATGCTTTTGTGCGCGCTCCTTATGATGAATTGGTGCATGGCAATAGCCATTTCTGGAATGTGAGTGGCATTGATTTGTCGGTCAGCGCCGATGGCTTGGAACTGCATACAACATCCTTGCAATCGATGATTTATGGTGGCATTGCCTTTGATTCACAGCAGATGGCGGATAGTCCGGGTGAACATGCTGAAGATATCGTGTTCAGTCTGTTTACCAATTACGATGAGATTGTTGCCAAAACATATACCCGGAAATTTCGTTTTGTGGT
>CAZKHV010000226.1:0-2415 GCA_964552605.1 uncultured Zetaproteobacteria bacterium
GTGGGTTTATCACTACGCAGCAAGCTGCGGGGAATTAGACCCGCAGAGATTAAAGCTACTATGTTTGAATTACGGTGAATTACGGTGACGGTTTACTAAATACATTTAACTACCACCTGCTCTTTTTCTTTTTGGGCCACGTTTCTGTGGTTTTAGTTGGCGGCCTGTCATTAATTCAAGTTTTTCGATCCACTTGTCAGAACCCAATGGCCGACCTGTCGTTTCTGATTGACGAAGCATCCTGGAAGCATCAGAAAGCCCTTCGTCCTGATCAAGAAAGGAAGCGAAGTCACCATAACGCTCAAGCACAGGCGCGACATTAACCAGTTCACTATTACGCCCCGACATATGGCTTTCGGCACTTGACCAGGGCCAGTCCTGTGCCTGTTCGACCAATCCAGCGCGAACAGGGTTGAGGGAAACATAACGCACTGCATGTGCCAGGTGCTCTTCATCCATCACGACCGAACCAAACCGCCCTTGCCACAAATGCCCTGTAACCCGCATACGGGCATTAACATATCCAGTATATCGCCGGTGCGCATCTGCAAAAGTACGACGCAATCCATCTTCATCCGAGGGCGTAATGATGATATGGACGTGGTTGGGCATCAGGCAGTAGCACCATACCTCAGCCTCGGCTTTTTCCGCCGCTTCACGCAATAAAGACTCATAAAGGGCATAGTCGCCATCCTCAAAAAAAGTCTGGGCGTAACGGTTGCCACGCTGAGTTACATGGTGCGGATAACCGGGAATTACAAGGCGGGACAATCGAGACATGCCCCTACATTGGCATAAATAGTATATTTAGTAAAGTGTCACCGTAATTCCGTAATTCACCGTAATTCAAGAACCGACACTGCCATGCGGCGCACACTACAACCCTTTGATTCGTCTGATATTCCGATTTTATAACGTTTGCGTATATCGGATGATCAATATCCTCAACAGCACCCGCATTGCCGAAACTTGTAACGCAAAAGGTGAAAGTTGATTTTGGTCTCAATGCTTCCATGTATGGTTTGATCAGCGCTCCCTATGCTACTTGACCCATGCAAGACCATTATATTGTGATTGGATCGATTGCTTCAGTGCCGCATCTAAGATTTGGACGCTAATCTCATTGCTTTGGTGCTTGTACCACTGGTCGAATGATGCTTTGGTCAGGCTAATATCTTCGGTGTTATAGCTATCGCCTTTCTTACTGAGCAGCCGGACAATGTGGTAGCCCTGATCATCCTCTGAAATGCTGGCGACAATGCTGCCCGGCTTGGTGTCAGTCAGTAGTTTTTTTAAGCCCTCACTCATAGAAACCATGCCAGCCGGAAAATATTGTTTTAACACATCGGGTGCGGCGGCCTTCTTTTGACCATAGTCCTGAGTGCTATAATGCAAACCTGTCGCTTTTGCGACCATCTCAAAACCCTGACCGGCATGCACCTGTGCCCATGCCTGCTGCATGCTGCTGCGTTGTTGCTGATGCATCGTGTCATTGCGGCTGAACCAATAACGCAATTTGCGATTGATGATTTTGGGTGCCAGAAAAATGCGGTAAAATGCGGCTCTATCACTACCGAATAATTGCTCGATTGTGGCCAAAAGTTTCGGTGCCTTGCTGTTTTTTTTTGCATATTGGGCAAAAGATTCTAATTCTGCTTCCGAGATATGCACACCGACATCACCAGCGACCTCTGTAGTCAGAGCATCATTAATCGATGCTACCAGAGATGCAGCTGTTGCCATCTCTGCACTATAGGCTGATGCAATGCTTTGCCGATAAATCAGTTCCTGTGCTGTGATCGTAGTCCTGCCAACCTGAGCGATGGGTTGAGCATCGGAAGCAACACGATTGTACGCAGTGCTGCTGAAAAGTATAACAAAAAAGATAAGGGCGACTGCAAGCAGTCGCCCCTGGGTGGGATAAAACCAGCACATCAATTTTTACTGTGGATATACATGACACCGCCCGGAGGCGCATATACTTCATTGGTACTCTTGAAACCACTATTATAACCCCCGACCGCATAAATCTTGCCACCAACTGCGGCTGCAGCCAAAGATTTTCGCGCCGACGGCATTACCGGTCGAACATTCCAGCTATTCGTAGCAGGGTCATATGCCTCATTGTTATTCACGTTCACGGAAAAGCTATTTAATCCCCCGCCAATAGCATATATCTTGTCTCCGCTCGCAACGGCTACCAGAAAATCTCGCGATGTCGGCATTGCCGCCTTGGGGGCCCAACTGTTCGTGGCAGGGTCATACGCTTCATTGGTGTTCCTGACACCAGCATTATAGCCCCCGATAGCATAGAATTTGCCGCCAACTGTGGCCGCAGCCAAGCCGTACCGCGTTGTCGGCATCACAGCAAGGGTGCTCCAACTGCTTGTGGCGGGATCAAAAACCTCATTATTA
>CAZKHV010000227.1:0-2400 GCA_964552605.1 uncultured Zetaproteobacteria bacterium
CTAGGCACCACGCACAACGGCGATATGACTATCAATGGTGATTTGGCAATCAATGGCAACGGCGTTGTTAGCGGTTCGTTGAGTATTGGCGGCATTGATTTTTCAAGCCACACTCATACAGGTGATAGCGGCGGCACGACAGGAGTACCGCAATGACCGATATGGCACTGATTTTTGATCCTGTCACCGTCAAAGCCGACATTGCTTTGAGTGGCAGTGATGCTTTGATTGATAACGGTTTACAGACAGCAGTGATGCTATCGCTATTTACCCATGCCCGCGCCAATAAAGATGATGTGTTGCCCGATGGTGGTGATGATCGCCGTGGCTTTTGGGCGGATGCCTATAGCGAGTTGCAAGATGACAACTTCGGCTCTCGCTTATGGCTTTTATCACGCGAAAAACAAACGCCTGCTGTGCTCAATCGGGCCCGTGAATATGCGCAAGAATCATTGCAATGGCTCATCGATGATGGCGTGGCGGCAGCGGTGGATGTGAACGCGACATGGCTACGCAAGGGTTTTTTATCACTTGAAACAATCATTAGCAAACCATCAGGCAAAAATCTGACATATCAATTTGAACAACTTTGGAAGGTGGTATAATGGCGTTATCAAGACCTGATCTGCAAACATTATTGAGCCGCGCACAATCGGATATTAGCGCACGTTTACCCGGTGCCGATCCAACCTTGCGACGCACACTTTTAGGCGTGTTGGCGCGCATACAGGCAGGCGGAACACACGGCTTGTATGGCTATCTTGAATGGATTTCCAAGCAGATATTGGTGGATACTGCTGATGCAGACATGCTTGATCGGCATGGCTCCGTGTGGGGTGTGCCACGCAAGCAAGCTGTCGCGGCCAAGGGCAATGGCACATTCACAGGTGTGGATGGCAGCAATATCGCAAGCGGCAGTCTTCTTCAACGGGGTGATGGTGTACAATTCACCACCGATGCGGTGGCAACCATCACGGCAGGTGTTGCCAGTGTAGCTGTAACAGCCGTGGTGGCTGGCATCAATGGCAATACCACATCATCAAGCGCGTTGTCGCTGGCTTCGCCAATTGTGGGTGTGGATAGTTCAGTTTCTGTGGATGCGGCAGGCATTACAAACGGTGCAGATCTGGAACTCGATGGAGATTATCGAGTGCGTATTTTATCGCGCATTCGTGCAGCAGCACATGGCGGCAGTAGCAATGATTATATCACCTGGGCTTTGCAGGTGGCAGGCGTTACCCGCGCTTGGGTATATCCGCAAGAATTAGGCATTGGCACCGTCAGTGTGCGTTTTGTTGTTGATAATGATCCAACAAGCTTGATCCCAGATGCTGCCAAGGTAGCTGCGGTGCAGGCGTATATCGATGCGGTTCGACCTGTGACGGCTGATTTGACCGTGGTGGCTCCTGTGGCTGCACCGATAGATATGACGATTCAGCTTACACCCAATGATGCTACAACACAGGCTGCGGTCACGGCAGAGTTGAACGATTTGATTTCTCGCGAAGCCATACCAGGCGGCACGATTCTTATCTCCCATATCCGCGAAGCTATTTCGATTGCAGCGGGTGAAACCAACCATGTGCTTTCTGTCCCAGCTGCGGATGTGACCAATACCACAGGCAATATTGCTACGCTTGGAGTCATCACGTGGCAATGACGCTTGATGATTATCGCCAGCAATTGATGGCACTACTGCCGCCATCGGATGTGCTGGATATATCGGATGGTTCACAGTTGTGGAGCCTGCTCGATGCTATGTCTGCCGAGCTGGTGCGTGTGGATGGTCGTGTGGATGACTTGTTGCGTGAAATGGACCCGCGCAGTGCATCTGAATTATTAAATGATTGGGAGACCGAGCTTGGCTTACCAAGCGCCTGTGCGCCCTTGGCAATATCGTTGGGCGAACGCCGTGATGCAGCGCATACCAAATTAACGGAACGTGGTGGCCAATCTCGCCAATATTTTATTGACCTGGCTGCCAAGCTTGGTTTCACCATCACAATCACAGAATTTAGGCCTTTTGTCGCGGGATCACTCGCATCTGATGTAATCAGCAATGGCAGCGATTGGATTCACACTTGGCAAGTCAATGCGCCCGCACAAACAGTTCGCACATTTACGGTTGGATCAGGCACAAATGAAGCCCTGGCAAATTGGGGTAATACCTTGCTCGAATGCGCCGTAAACGAAGATAAGCCAGCACACACACACGTTATTTACGCATACGGAGGATAAGACATGCAAAAGATTGCAGGGGCGGGAGCAACCGCTCAAAATACATTTACCAAAGGGGACCCAGCAACGGGGGTACCCGCAACAGAAGTTACACAAGAATGGCTGAACACCATGCAAGCAGAACTTGTTTACATTGTTGAGCAGGCAGGTTTAACGCTTGAT
>CAZKHV010000228.1:0-2365 GCA_964552605.1 uncultured Zetaproteobacteria bacterium
AATGATTGAAGTAACATGGGCAGGAGCCCTGCTTGCCGGACTGTTGTCGTTTTTATCACCGTGTGTATTGCCCTTGGTGCCGGCCTATTTATCGTATATTTCCGGTGTGTCGGTTGATGAGCTAAGGCAGCATGATGAGGCATCGGCGGGTATGCGCAGGCGAGCATTGATTCAATCGCTGTGGTTTGTTTCCGGTTTTAGTTTGGTGTTCATTGCCTTGGGCGCATCGGCCACCTTGCTGGGACAATGGATGCTCAGCCATATGGATATGCTCGGCAAAATTGCCGGTGGCATTATTGTGGTGTTTGGTTTGCATTATACCGGTTTAATTCGTATCCCGTTGCTGATGATGGATGCACGCTTTGATGCTGGAGGAGTTAATTCCAACAAGGGTCTCGGTGCCCTGGTATTGGGCTCTGCTTTCGCATTTGGCTGGACTCCGTGCATCGGCCCTATTCTTGGCGCTATTCTTGCAGTGGCGGGTAGTCAGGGTGAAATGTCGAATGGTATTTTCCTGCTTATGGCTTATTCGCTGGGCTTGGCGATTCCATTTTTACTGGCTGCATTGGCGACGGATTCATTCTTACGCTGGTCACAGGGCTTTAAACGTCATCTGGCTATGATTGAGAAAATATCGGGTGTGCTGTTGATCATTGTCGGCCTGCTCATCTTCTTTGGTAGTTTTAGTGTGATTTCGGCTTGGTTGATTAACTGGTTCCCTGCACTGGCCGATATCGAAGGTGCGTTTTCCAGCACAGTAAACTAAGGTGTTTATGCAGGCATAAATACGCTAATATGTTTGAGTGGTTTGGTGCTACAATGCTTTGATGAGAGAGGTGTCACGATGTTTACAGTCTACGGCCCCGGGGTTACGAATCCAATTTCATTGGAGCAATTGTTTGTGCGTCCGGCAGTCGCTAAAACTGCTGCTGTTGCTGCTAAACAAGCCATTAAAACGAAACTTGAAGATGAACATTCAAGCTCCGCAGAAGCAGATCATTATTCCTCTGCAGGGGCACAGAAATATCAGAGTGTAGAAGCGCAGCGGGAAAAGAAGCCTTCGCTTAAAGCCGCCCAAATCATGACTGCCCCGGTGGTTTATGTGTTATCCACGGCGACGCTGTCGGTCGCTTTGAAGGCCTTGGCCGAGGGAAAGTTCCGGCATATTCCAGTGCTTTCACTTAAGCAGCAATTGGTTGGTATGATTTCCGACAGGGATATGATCAGCTGCATGTGCGGATCGGCGGCCTTGTGTGTACATTGCGATGAGGGAAAAGATGAGATCTCTGTTGAGAGTGTCATGAAAGGCAATGTACTCAGTGCCAGTATTGATGCCGATGCTCGCCATATTGCCCGGCTCTTTGTTGAGCAGCGCATTGGAGCGATGCCCGTTACCGATCACGAACAGCTGGTTGGTATTATCACGCGTAGTGACATATTGAGGGCTGTGATGGTCAATTTTGATCTCAATTTATGGTCATAAACAAATTGTGATAAGCCTTTGTATGAAACCTGTTGTCGCTCAAGATGCACATTAGAATAGAGGATGACTGAAGCAGGTAGTCCAATTCATGATTCACTATATATCAAGAGTGCCTACGGTGCAGGAAAACATGGGTTCGGTCTCTGAAGATAATTATTTGGCATTCTGTCAAGGCTAGAGTATGCTTTTTCATTGTTGACGGTCATGCATCATGCGATGGCAATATTTAGGGGGGGGGACTAAGATGGATAATCAAAATGAAATTCCGCAGGAATTTTTATCTGCACTTAATTTGCAAGGGGAGCCGGCCGATCCTTGTGCGCTGGTTATTTTTGGAGCGGCGGGGGATCTGACCAAGCGTTTATTGATTCCATCGTTGTTTAATCTGCATTGCGATGGTTTGTTGCCGGATCCTTTTGTGATTATTGGCATGGCGAGGCATGAGTTTAGCTCAGAAGAGTTTCGCGAAAAAATGAGTAGTGATGTACGTGAATATTCGCGTGGTGACAATTTCGATGATACTGCGTGGGATGCATTTTGTGCGAAGCTGTATTATTTCAAGGGATCCTTTGATGATGATTCGGCCTTTGAAAAGCTCGCCAGAACGCTGAATGAGCTCGATGCAGAATTTAATATTGGTGGTAATGTTGTTTTTTATATGGCCACGCCTCCTTCTGTATTCGGCATGATTTCATCCAATTTGCAGGCTGTTGGTTTAAACAAAGAGGGTGAAAGCTGGCGACGTATTATTGTTGAGAAGCCGTTTGGTTCTGATCTGGAGTCGGCCAAACAATTAAATGCTGAAATCCTCAATTATTGGAATGAAAGTCAGGTCTATCGTATTGATCATTATCTGGGCAAGGAAACGGTTCAAAATATACT
>CAZKHV010000229.1:0-2340 GCA_964552605.1 uncultured Zetaproteobacteria bacterium
GTGCAATCAACGAATCGCCATGCATATACAAGCGGATATCGAATTTCATCTCCTGCCCTTCAACCTCAACCAAGCTGGCTGGAACCAGTTGTTGGACAATCGTTTCAGGCACATCGAGCGCGGCAAAGCGCTTGCGGCTCATAGCCTTGCCCAGCACCACGCCTTTACCACCGTGACGAGCCGAAGGTTTAAATACCCATTGCTTGCGTTCAGCCCATGCCTGATCAGCACCCATTTCAGCCAACTGATGTGTTTCTGGCGTAACTGCCCGAATCTGCGCGACCAGCGAAGCACCCACGCAGCCTTCCAGTAAATCTTTTCTCCACCAATCCACCATGCGTGATTTATCACCAATCAAGGCATAGGAGCGCGGATGCGGATTCAATACCACCTTGCCCTCTTGATAAGCGCTGCGAATATGCTCCAAGACATGTTCATCCAGATAAAAATCAGTATGGCGATTATAAATCGCATCGACTTTTTCACCTTCAATAAATAGACCCGCGTCTTGCAACTGCAAATCATGTGGCGAACATACCCACACCTTGCGTCCATCGGCGCGCAACAAATCGGCATAAGCGCACATTTCCGGATACATATACTGCTGTTCCACAGCATCATCCATAATGGCAATATTCTGCCACTCGGCTGGAAACATGCTCAGCAAACGCTGTTGCAAATCATCTGAAAAAATGTCATTCGATTGTGGCAACCAACGCTGCTCACCGACATACAGACCACCGGCATTGTTATTGATCTCAATCAATTTCGGTCCATCCGTTGTCAGATGAAAATCAAACCCCATCAACATGCTCGGCCAATGGCTTGCAACATGGGCAGCATCGGGCAAATCATCAAACATGGCTGCCAGATAATCAGCATTATTTTTAAGCCCAAAGACCGCACGCGAAAAACTCACCATGGTTTCAAAATCATCACGCCCGATGGGAACAGGCTGTTCGCTAGCCAGGGTTGTATTCATGCCGAACGACTCACAATGCCGCCACCGAGCAATTCATCAGCGACATAAAACGCTGCCACCTGCCCCGGCGCAGTTGGCTTTTGTGGCTCATCAAAAACCACATGCAGCTCATCAGCATCAATGGTTACTTCACATTCAGCCGGCTTCATTTGATAGCGTACTTTCGCAGTCACTTGTTCCCCTTGCTCTGGCAATCGAATCCAGCTCATCTCAGCCACATCGACTTCGGAGATCAAGGCATCCTCAGGATGCGCTACCACTACCCTCGAAATCACGCCATCGAGTGCAACCACATGCCATGGCCCATCGGGCAAGCCCAAGCCTTTACGCTGACCCAAGGTATAATGCGCAATGCCTTGATGTTTACCCAGGTAGTTGCCTTCGATATCGACAATATCACCGGCTATAAAGCCAGACGTTGCGCCTTCGCGTTTAAGAAAAGCAATACGATCACCGGCCGGAATAAAGCAGATATCCATGCTTTCATGTTTTTCCGCTGTCGATAACTTAAAATAGCGCGCCAGTTCACGCGTATCATTTTTCTCCAAATCACCAACCGGAAACAAAATACGCTCGGCTTGTTTGCGACTTGTTGTGGCTAGAAAATAACTCTGATCTTTTTTATTATCGCTACCCTTAAACACATGAATGCCATCGGCAGCATCCCGGCGTTGCACATAGTGGCCTGTCGCCACATAGGCTGCTTCCAATTGATCAGCGGCATCAAGCAAGGCTCCGAATTTCACAAAACGATTGCAGCGTTCACACGGGTTCGGTGTACGTCCATTCTCATAATCGGCAATAAACGGATCAATCACATCACGGCGAAATTCCTCGCGCATATCCATGGCATAAAACGGAATACCGATATGATCAGCCACCCGCCTGGCATCATAAGAATCTTCCAACGAACAGCATGAACCATGGCCACTGACTTCATCCCGCGAATAATCCCACACATTGAGAAACACACCGACGACATCGAGTCCGGCCTCTTTGAGCAATACCGCCATCACCGAGGAATCCACTCCGCCGCTCATCGCAGCAATCACCCGCACACCTTTAAGATGCGACAGATCACTTATAATTTTATTCGCTAATTGTTCGACAGTTTCAGACATGCGCGAAGCTTAAACAGCAGCCAAGCCTTTGTCGTCTGTTTCGCTTGAACAAATATTGACCATAGATCAGGAGGCGCATTATGAATCCAGCCCAGATATTTCAGAATGGTCGCAGTCAGGCTGTTCGTTTACCGAAAGAGTTTCGCTTTGACGGTAATGAGGTTTTTGTTCACAATGTTAGTCACCACACTGCGAAGATCACAAATTAAAGTATCTTCCTTCCCAAGCAACGCACAA
>CAZKHV010000230.1:0-2338 GCA_964552605.1 uncultured Zetaproteobacteria bacterium
GCAGAGGCTCATTTACCGGGGCTGATTCCGATCGACCGGGGCTGATGGAATCGGCAGATGGTGGTACCTTGTTTTTGGATGAGGTGGGTGAGTTGCCTGCATCCGTTCAGGTTAAATTGCTCAGAGCCTTGCAGGAGAAACGCATTCGGCGTGTGGGTGATGATCAGGAACGGGATGTGAATGTGCGTGTGATTGCCGCGACCAATCGTGATTTGCAGGCCGAAGTGCAGCAAGGAAACTTCCGGGAAGATTTGTTTTTCCGCCTGAATGTTGTGCCGGTACATATGCCTGCCTTGCGTCAACGTAGCGAGGATATTCCGGAGCTGGCCAAGCGCATTGTCTATCAGTGTAGTGAGGGTAGGGCGCGTTTGAGTGAGGAGTGTTTGCCCTATTTAACCACCTTACCGTTTATGGGTAATGTGCGGGAGTTGGAAAATCTAATGCAGCGCATGCTGGCCTTGTCCGATAGCGGTGACTTGGATCGGACCTTATTGAATGAAATGTATGCCGGTTTGCCGAGTCATGCATCGATATCCTTGAATAGTATGCAGGCGCACGGTGATAATCTCGATGATTTAATGGCCAGCATGGAGCAACAACTGATTGATGAGGCCTTGTCCAAAACCGCTGGCAATATTACCAAAGCAGCGGCGGAGTTGGGCATTAGTTTTCGATCCCTGCGTTATCGTTTGAAGAAACCGGTTCAAGAGGATAATGAAAGCTGATGTTGATCGAATTTAGTTTAGGACTGGGCTTGTTGGGTTTGATGCTGGGTAGTTTTGCCAATGTCTGTGTACATCGGATTCCGCGTGGCCAATCGATTGTATTTCCCGGCAGCCATTGCCCGCACTGCGATCATGCGATTGCTCTGTATGATAATATCCCCTTACTTTCCTGGTTGGTGTTGCGCGGCAAATGTAGGCATTGCAGCGCTGCGATAGCATGGCGTTATCCGTTGATGGAGCTGGTCATGGGACTTTGCTGGGCTGGCTTGGCGCTGCATTATGGTATCAGCGCTGAATTGATTGTTGCGCTGGTTTTATTCTTTTTACTCTGGGTACTCAGTGTTATTGATCTGGAAACCTATTTGTTGCCCAATGCCTTAACCTATCCCGGTATCGTGCTCGGTTTGTTGTTTTCATACTGGCTGGGGGGATTGGCTACAGGGCAGGCGGCATTGATTGGAGCTGTGGCTGGTTACGCTGTATTCTGGTTGGTGGCTCGTGTTTTTTTAGTACTGACCGGCCGTGAAGGCATGGGAGGTGGTGATTTTAAATTGCTGGCGATGTTGGGTGCATTCATGGGCTGGCAGGCATTACCGTTTATTATCCTTGCCTCATCGATGGTGGGCACGGTGGTCGGTCTGGCATTTATTGTATTGGCGCGACGAGGCATACGCACAGAGATCCCCTTTGGCCCTTATTTGGCCATGGCCGGTATGATTTGGTTTGTATGGGGCTCGGCTATTCTGGATTGGTATATTCAGTTCGCCGGTTTTCAGGCATGAGCCTGGCCTGCGTGGGTCTGACCGGGGGCATCGGCAGTGGCAAAAGTACGGTTGCTCAGATGTTTGCTGAACTGGCCGTACCTGTGCTGGATTTGGATCAACTTGGACACGCGCTTGTGGCTCCGGGTTCCAAAGGCTTGAAAGCACTGATTGCGACATTTGGTGATCGATTTTTACAGCTGGATGGCAGTTTGAATCGACCTGCTTTGGCTGAACATTGTTTTGCTGATGCGGGTCAAACAACATGTTTAAATGCCATCATGCATCCCTTGATTCGGCAAGCCGAAGAACAATGGTTAAAAAAACAATCGTCGGAATCACGCTATGCCGTGATTGAAGCTTCGGTGTTGTTGGAATCCGGTGGTGTTTCACGCATGGATGTGGTGTTGGTTGTTCTGGCGGATGAGCAGCTAAGATGCCAGCGCGTGTTGAGCCGGGGAGATCGCAGCATCCAGCAATTTGAAGCTATAGTGGCTCGCCAATGCAGCGATACCGAACGCCGAAAGATGGCGGACATAGTGATTGAAAACAATAATGATTTTAAATCGTTGAGGTCATCTGTCTTGAAGTTACATGAAGGTTTTTTAAAGCATTTCAACCGCTAACAATCATGAGATGCAATCAAGTGAGAATGAATCATGCATAGCAATTTTCGGATGTGATTTTATCGCCTGTATCGATTCGCGGCGATGGCATAGTGATTTCAAAAAGCGCTATCGAATAATTTATGCAGCTTGGGGGTTGAATCCTGATCAACAGACTCCTATATAGTAGATTCCAATATTACCATATTGTTAGTAAATCTGATTTTATATTGAAGGAGAAACAACG
>CAZKHV010000231.1:0-2336 GCA_964552605.1 uncultured Zetaproteobacteria bacterium
CAAGCAAGATGGGCGCACAGCATTGGTCGGCTATTTAACCGCAGGTGACCCCGACTTAAGCACCAGCAAAGAACTCTTGCTGGCACTGGCCGAGCAGAGCGATATTTTAGAAATCGGCATGCCGTTTTCCGATCCCATGGCCGATGGACCGGTCATTCAGGCGGCCAGCGAACGCGCTTTAGAGGCAGGCATACATATCGCCGATGTGTTTGAACTGACTGCAATCGTACGTGAAGCGCATCCAGATCTCGGCATTGTATTGATGGGTTATGCCAATGTGCCCTATGCCATGGGTTTTGAGTGTTTTGCAAAGCGTGCAAAGGCGGCCGGTGCCGATGCCGTATTGATTGTCGATATTCCACCCGAAGAAGGACATATCTGCGATGCCACCCTGAAAGAGCATGGTTTGGATCGTATTCTGTTGCTCTCGCCGACATCAACTGATGAACGTATTCAACTGGCCTGTGATTATGGCAGTGGCTTTATTTATTATGTCTCGCTGACCGGCATTACCGGTGCAGACATGGGCGATATGCAAGCCATTCATCAAAAGGTCGATCACATTAAAAGCATCTGCAAGAACATACCGGTATGTGTTGGCTTCGGTGTAAAAACACCCGAGCAGGCTGCACAAGTCGCCGAATTTTCCGATGGCGTGGTCGTAGGCAGCCACTTTGTCGCCCACATACCTGCAAGCGCTAACAAGGCAGATATTCGTGCGGCATTATCGGAATCTGCTGCCAGCATGCGCAAAGCTGTCGGAGCATAAGATGCAATTGCGGGTACTGGGGTGTTATGGCGGTGAGCAGGTTGGTTTTCGACTGACTTCATTTCTGCTCAACGACTCTATTTTATTGGATGCCGGTTCACCGGCTTCTGTCTTAACGCTGGAAGAACAACACCGCATCCGGCACATTTGTGTCTCACATACCCACCTTGATCATATCAAGGACATCGCCTTTATGGCCGATAATCGCTCGATCAAACGCTTTAGCGGGCCGACCGAGAATGAAAATATCACCATCCATACGCTGGCCGAAAACAATCAAATTTTACGCGACCATTTTCTCAATGGCCATATCTGGCCAGATTTCACAGCCATTCCCAACTGCGCCAATGGTATTCTCAAACTGCACGATATTGAGTCGGAAATACCCTTTGATATTGATGGTGTGCGTATCACCCCGATTGCAGTCAATCACCCTGTGCCATGTATCGGTTTCTTGCTGGAGCAGGATGATCGGCAGTTTATTTATAGCGCCGACACCGGCAACACGGATCGTCTATGGGAAATCGCCAGCGCCCAAAAAAACCTGCGAGGTGTTATTATTGATTGCTCGTTTACCAACGACAATCAATTTTTGGCCGACATCAGTGGCCATATGACCGCGCAAGGCATCATGAAGGATCTGAAAAAGTTGAAACAACAGGTTAGAGTGCCGATCTATCTGTATCATATGAAACCGGAATCATTAAAAATCATTATTGATGAAGTGGCGACATTGAATATGCCAAATTTACGCATGTTACAGCAAGATGAGATCTTGCATATTTAAGCTGCATTGAAAACATAGAGGTATCCGCATGAGTTGGTTTACACGTTTAATTGAAGCACCCAAGAACATTTTAAAGCCCAGTGATGCCGGATCACCGGAAGGCCTGTGGGTGAAATGCCCCAGCTGTTCGGAAGCCCTGTACAACAAAGAACTCAGTCGCAATGCGATGGTGTGTCAAAAGTGTGATCATCATTTACGCATGCCAGCCCAAGCTCGCGCTAAAGCCTTATTTGATCCCGACAGCCTGGAAGAACTCGATACCATGCTGCGCTCAAAAGATCCTCTGGATTTTAAGGATCAGAAGAAATACAAAGATCGCATCAAAGCAGCCGACAAGAAGACGGGGCCGGAAGACTCCATTCGCAACTATATCGGTGATATTCATGGCCGCACCATCTCCAGCTCTATTTTTGAGTTCGGTTACATGGGTGGCAGCATGGGCTCGGTGGCGGGTGAAAAAATTGTGCGCGGCATGGAACATGCTTTGGAGCGCAACTGCCCCTATTTACTGATCACTGCATCCGGTGGTGCGCGCATGCAAGAAGGCGTATTATCCTTGATGCAAATGGCCAAAACCTCATCAACAGTCAATCAATTGAATCAAGCGCGCCTGCCCTTCATCTGCCTGCTCACCGACCCGACCATGGGTGGTGTATCGGCATCGGTAGCCTGGCTAGGTGATGTTATTATCGCCGAACCGAAAGCCTTAATCGGCTTTGCAGGGCCGCGCGTGATTCAGGAAACAGTCGGCGAAACCTTGCCCGAAGGCTTCCAGCGTTC
>CAZKHV010000232.1:0-2287 GCA_964552605.1 uncultured Zetaproteobacteria bacterium
GCTCAACTCGATGCCCCTGTTGATATTCTGCATTGCCACGACTGGCAAACCGGCATGATCCCGTTATTGCTCAAAACACAATATCAGCACCACCCGAGCATTGCCGATGCCCAGTGTGTGTTCACTATCCATAATCTGGCTTATCAGGGTAACTTTGCAGCCGACTGGATTCACCGCCTCGGCATCCCCAGCCACCATTATCATCCCGGTGGTTTTGAATTTCACCAGCAGATCAACTGCATGAAAGCAGGCATTGCATCGGCGCAAGCCATCACCACTGTCAGCCCCTCCTATGCCGAGGAAATCCTTACCCCGGAATACGGTTGTGCATTGGAAGGCTTCCTGCACGATCACAGTGATAAACTCTCCGGCATCGTCAATGGACTCAATATCGACGCGTGGAACCCAAGCACCGATAACAGCATCGCAGCGCACTTCGGCCCCGGCAAGATCGCCGGTAAAAAGAAATGCAAACAAGCGTTGCAAGAAGCTTGCGGTCTGAATGTTTCCGCCGACACACCGCTATTGGTACTGATTTCACGTTTAGCCGATCAAAAAGGTATCGACTTACTGATAGCCAATGCCAGCCAATGGATCGAACGCGGCTATCAACTGGCTATTCTCGGTTCCGGCGATGCCCATAACGAACACGAGTTGCACCACCTCGCCAAGGCTCATCCAAGCCAAATGTATTTTTATCGTGGTTTTAATGAAACGCTGGCGCGCCAGATTTATGCCGGTGGTGATATTTTCCTGATGCCATCGCGCTTTGAACCTTGCGGCCTGGGTCAATTGATGGCCATGCGCTACGGCACCGTGCCTGTCGTGCGTGCCACAGGCGGTCTGAAAGATACTGTCACCGATTATGCCGAACACAAAAACAACGCCACCGGCATTCACTTTGATGATGCCACGCCGGAAGCCTTTGATAGCGCTCTCGAACAAGCCATTGAACTGTATCGCAACAAAACCATATGGTCGCGCCTGCGCAGCAATGCCCTCAAACGCGATTCATCATGGGAAGCATCGGCGGCCGATTATGTCGGTCTGTATGAACAACTCTTAAGCAACGCCAAGCAGGATTTGCCAACGCAATGAACTATGTGCTGGCCGCCGATATCGGTGGCACCAACATCCGTTTAGCAATCATCGATCAGCAAGGTCAAATCATGCAGGAATCACGTGTGCAGGCAGAGCTAAGTCAGCAAACGGCTATTTCTCAAAGCAAGGCAGAAGCATTTGTCATCACCACATTGGCCAAGACCATGCAAAGCATGCTCAATCAAACGAAATATTCAGTAAAAAGCATTGGCATTGGTTTTCCCGGTTTCTTTCGCGGCGATTCCGGCATTCTGGCAGCATCGCCCAACCTGCCCTTGCTGCATGATTTTCCACTGGCTGATTTACTCAGTCAGGCATTGGATCAACCTGTATTTGTGCAAAACGATGCCCTGTGTGCCGCCATCGGCGAGCACTGCTACGGTGCTGGCCAAGGTCACGCCAATCTGCTGCACATCACACTCGGAACCGGCGTGGGCAGCGGTTTAATCCTCAACAACCGCCCCTATTCCGGCGAACATGGCATGGCCATGGAGTTCGGTCATTTATGCATCGAACACCACAATGGACGCTTATGCGGCTGTGGCAACTACGGCTGCGTTGAAGCGTATGCATCGGCTACTGCGGTGGCCAAACGGTTCACCGAACTATGCGGTGGCCAGCACGATGCCAAAGAAATCTTCGAACTGGCCTTACAATGCAACAACTGTGCTGAAAAAATCATGAGCGAGGCAGGCATGTATCTGGGCATGGCCATTGCTGAAGCGGTAAAGCTGCTGGATGTAAGCACCATCACCATCAGTGGCGGTTTAAGCAGCGCCTGGGATCTGCTCTACCCGCCACTGATGAATGAACTCGATAGCAATCTGATTGCACCACTCAAAGGCCAGGTCAACGTGTTGCATTCCAAACTGAATGACAATGCAGGCCTGCTTGGAGCAGCAGCAATCGCAAAGCCAGAGTGAGTTCATCCTATTCCATTCCAGCTGAAAACATCTGTGTGGAACAAGAGATCAAACGCAGTCGCTTTGTCACCGACATCGCTCAAATCGAACACAAGGCCGCAGCCCTAGCTTTCATCAAGCAGATCCAACAACGCGAAGCTGATGCACGCCATCACTGCTGGGCATACATTGCCGGCCATCCCATCGAATCGATTGAACGCGCCAGCTCCGATGCCGGTGAACCGCAAGGCACAGCAGGCAAACCCATGCTCAATGTATTGCAA
>CAZKHV010000233.1:0-2268 GCA_964552605.1 uncultured Zetaproteobacteria bacterium
AAATTCAAAGCCAGCGAAGATGCCTTGGCGATTCAACCGACAGCAAAGTAATACTGTTCTAATCGACTAAGAGAAACTCCAGCAAAGCCTTTTGGGCATGCAATCGATTTTCCGCCTGATCCCAGACCACCGACTGCGGCCCATCAATCACAGCCGCTGAAACTTCCTCACCACGATGCGCCGGTAAACAATGCATAAACAAGGCATCCGGATTGGCATGCGCCATCACCCGCTCGGTGACACAGAAATCGGCAAAGGCTAATTCGCGTGCGCTCTGCTCAGCCTCCTGCCCCATCGAAGCCCACACATCGGTACTCACCAGATCGGCTTTATGCGTAGCAAGCAGCGGATCATTCGACTTCGTAATATCAGCCCCGAGCTCACGCGCTGCGGCCAATAGCTTTTCATCCGGGCGATAGCCTTTCGGGCAGGCGATTTTCAATTTATAACCAAACGACACCGCACCATTGATCCACGAATGCGCCATATTATTACCATCACCAATCCAGGCCACGGTTTTGCCTTCAATCGAACCACGCCGCTCTTCGTAGGTCAGTACATCAGCTAAAATCTGGCAAGGGTGCGTCAAATCCGTTAAACCATTGATCACGGGCACTTTCGAATACTGAGCAAATTTTTGTACAATATGATGCCCGAAGGTACGAATCATAATACCATCACACATGCTCGATAATACCCGGGCTGAATCGGCAACCGGTTCACCACGCCCCAGCTGTGTAGCATCGGAATGCAAAAACAAGGCATGACCACCGAGCTGATACATGCCCACCTCAAACGATACGCGGGTACGGGTGCTGGCCTTATCAAAAATCATGCCCAGTGTTTTGCCCTTGAGCGGTTGATGGGGTTCACCGGCTTTCAATTTTCGCTTGATGATCACCGCGCGATCCAGAATCTGCCGTGCTTCTTCTGCGCTCACATCCAGTAATGTTAAGAAATGTCTCATGCCCATAGCTCAAAGCTCCCCTAATACAGCGCCAAGTATGCTCAGCGCTTCATCCACATCTGTTGCCGACACATTCAATGGCGGCAGGAAGCGTAACACCTTCGGGCCGGCCATGAGTATCAATAACCCCTTCTCTCGTGCTGCAAGCATCAAACCTGCAGCGTCGATATCCAGCTCAATGCCATTCAGTAAACCTTGTCCGCGCACGTCCTTGATGATCGAAAAGCGCGCCGCCAAGTCGCGCAAGCCTTGGCGCAACTGTTCACCGCGTTGCTGCACATTGACCAGCAACTGCCCCGATTCAATCTCAGCCAGCACCGTCAATGCCGCCGTACAGGACAGTGGATTACCACCAAACGTCGAGCCATGTGTACCCGGCCCAAACGAAGCCGCCACGCGATCATTTGCCAGCATTGCACCTATCGGCACACCACCACCCAAGCCTTTCGCCAAGGTCAGGATATCCGGCTGGATGCCGGCCAGTTCAAATGCAAACATCGTGCCGCAGCGCCCCACACCAGTTTGCACTTCATCGAGCATCAACACAAGGCCATGCTCATCACAGAGCTGCCGGACGGCTTGCAAATACGAGGCATCGGCAATATTCACACCACCCTCACCCTGCAAGGGCTCCAGTAACACAGCCGCAGTCTGTTCATTCACAGCCCGCTTCAGTGCTGTAATATCATTCAACGGCACATGTGCAAAACCTGCCGGCAAGGGATCAAATCCCACTTTAACTTTATCCTGGCCCGTCGCTGTCAAGGTCGATAACAAACGTCCATGAAAAGATTGAGTTGCCGAAATCACCGTACGCCGATTCGAACCCTGGTCATGAAAATATTTCCGAACCAGTTTAATGGCGGCCTCATTGGCTTCCGCACCGGAATTGCAAAAGAACGCTGCATCCAAACCCGACAAGCCTGCCAGCTTATCGGCCAGTTGTTGCTGTTTAGGAATATGAAATAAATTCGAGCAATGCAACATCTCCGCAGCTTGCCCTGCCAAAGCTTTGTTCATCGCCGGATGGCCATGTCCCAGTGAATTGACCGCAATGCCTGCGATAAAATCGAGATACTTATTGCCCTGATCATCCCACACACGGCTGCCTTCACCGCGCACAAGCGTCAGTGGAAAACGTGCATAGGTATTCATAATAGTACTCATCGGCAAAGCCTAAAGTAGCCATGCACAATGTGCTAGAGTTCCTGCTTAACACATTTGACCTGCATCTGTTCGGTAAAAACATAATGGCTCTTTCAAATTCCAAGTGGGTTAGCAGTAATTATTCACTTTGGAAA
>CAZKHV010000234.1:0-2227 GCA_964552605.1 uncultured Zetaproteobacteria bacterium
TGATTCGGAGGTGATGATGAAACGAATATATATTGCAGCGCTGTTGGCTATGGCGGCGGCCATGCCAGTTTCTGCTTTAGCTTGTGATGCAGCTGGTGAAAATACGCATGTTGGACAAGTGTTAAGTGCAAGTGGGAATCAATTTACCATTCGTGACGCGCAAAGCGGCGGGCCGATCCGTTTCACGCTTGATGCTAAAACGAAAGGTGAATTACCTGTTGTCGGTGATCGCATTGCAGTGGACTATTCCAAGGGTGAGAACGGTTTGCAGGCAGATAGCGTGCGTTAAACAATCAGTCGTCGAAACCTGCTGAGGCATGGTTTTCGAAGCGGGTGTATTTGTGTACGAATGTGAGTTTGGTATCACCAATTGGGCCGTTACGTTGCTTGGCTACGATGATTTCAGCTAAGCCTTCATTCTCTGGTTTTTTGTTGTACACCTCATCGCGGTAGATGAACATGATCACATCGGCATCCTGCTCGATGGCTCCGGATTCACGCAGATCGGACATGATGGGGCGTTTGTCGGCGCGCTGCTCCAGTGAACGGTTGAGCTGGGAGAGGGCAATCACCGGCACATGCAGTTCTTTGGCCAGGCCTTTGAGCGAGCGGGTGATTTCGGATAGTTCCTGTGCCCTGTTGTCGGAATCGCTGCGGCCGGACATCAGTTGCACATAATCGATCAATACCATATCAATGCCTTTGTTGTCGCGTTTGAGGCGACGGCATTTGGAGCGCAGTTCCATCACTGAAATCGCCGGTGTATCGTCAATGAAAATATTGGATTCAGCCAATGCGCCACTGGCGGCAGCGAGTTTGCGCCAATCTTCGGCCGAGAAACGGCCGGTGCGTAAATTGGACATATCTACACGCGCTTCACTGGCCAGCATACGCATGGCAATCTGTTGGGTGGACATTTCGAGCGAAAAGACTGCGATGACACCGGCATTATCATCCTCACCGCGCATCGATGCATTTTGTGCCAGATTCATCGAAAAGGCTGTTTTCCCCATACTCGGACGACCTGCGATAATAATCAGATCACCGCGTTGCATGCCGGAGGTCATTTCATCGAGATCACTGAATCCGGTAGGGATGCCGGTAACGACCTTTTTCGAGGCATAGCGTTTTTCAATTTCGCTATAGGTCTCGATCATCAAATCGCTCATCTTGCTGAATGCAGGGCGTGAGCGGTTGAATTGTTCGGCAATAGCGAGGATATTCTTTTCGGCGATATCGAGGTGTTCGTTTACTTCGCGTCCGGTTTCCTGATAGACATCCTGGGAAACATTGCTGCAGACCGAGAGTAATTCGCGCAGCACATAACGTTCACGCACAATACTGGCATAATGTTTGACGTTGGCCGAGGTGGGTACAGCTGTCACCAGTTCTGCCAGATAAGCCTCGCCACCACAGGCGACAAGCTCATCACGACGTTCGAGATGATCCTTGATGGTCAGCGCATCAACGGGCTGTCCTTTGCTGGATAAATCCAGAATGACATAAAACACCCGTGCATTGGCTTCAACATAGAAGTGTTCGGCT
Source organism: uncultured Zetaproteobacteria bacterium (assembly GCA_964552605.1). Taxonomy (GTDB): domain Bacteria; phylum Pseudomonadota; class Zetaproteobacteria; order Mariprofundales; family Mariprofundaceae; genus Mariprofundus. Next base: position 1,546 of record CAZKHV010000234.1, read on the forward strand.
AGCAGCGTACCTTCGAGCCGTTCCAATGCTTCGGGATCAAGCATGATTCCCCCCAGCACCGCCCGCTCCGCATCATAGGCGTGGGGCGGGATACGCTCGCGGAGCGAATCAGTGCGTAGGGGAATCGCTTGATTCAATGCGTTTTAAATCAATTCTGATCGGAACAAAATAGAATCGAAGGGAATCGATTAATGCTGTTCGGATTCGACTGTGATTTTAAGCTCAGCAGTCACATCCGGATGCAGACGTACACGGAAGCTGTGTTCGCCAACCATCTTGATAGCTTCATCAAGCAGAATGCTGCGACGTTCAACTGCAAAATCGTTTTCGTTCAACAACAGAGCAAGCTCGGTAGCGCCAACAGAACCGTACAGGTGTTTGCCATCGGATGTAGCTAGAATCACGTCCAGTTTCAGACCTTCCAGCTTTGTGGCCGCCACTTTGGCTTGTGCCAGTACATCGGCCTGTTTATCTTCAAGCAGCGCGCGACGGCGCTCGAAAATTTTACGATTGCCAGCATCGGCGATGTTTGCCTTGCCCTGAGGTAACAAGAAGTTGCGGCCATAACCGGGGCGCACATTGACTTCATCACCAACATTGCCCAAACCTTCAACACGTTCCAAAAGTATTAATTGCATTTTATCCTCCAACTACCGGAATTTTCCGGCGATAATCAAACCAA
>CAZKHV010000235.1:0-2224 GCA_964552605.1 uncultured Zetaproteobacteria bacterium
TCGGCGCTAATTTCAGTAAAAACAGGAGTGCATAATTATGCCTGAAGAAACGAGTGATAATGGTAGGCAGGATTTTCGCATCAATGATGTGATTCCGGTCAGCGATGAACGCATGAGTGCGGAAGATTATCAAATTAATAAAACCAAAGTGGGTGTTCGCTCCCGCCAGAATGGCATGTTACGACAGATGGTTGGTCGGGATATCTTTTCTGCGGATCATGATGCTGAGGCGAGTTCTGAGATGTCACAGGCCTTAGAGGCGCTTGATGCCAAGTTGGACTATCTGATCGGCGTGAATATGCTCAATGATGCGACACGTGGCGATATGCAGGAGCGGCCTGTTAACCTGAGTGTTACCGGCATCAGCTTTACGACACGCAATTATTATCAGCTTGGTGAAGCCGTGGCGATTAATTTGATGTTGCCCTCGTTTCCGCCTTCAATCCTTGAATTGCTGGGTACGGTGGTGCGTGCGCCGACACCGAAGGGCAAAAAACAGCATGTCGGAGTAAAATTCTATTTTCGCTGTGATGATGAGGAAGATACGATTGCCAAATATGTTTATCGTCGCCATCGTGAAACGATTCGATCCGAAAGCAGAAATAAGGTGAATGCTGTCGATAGCGAATGATGCTTTGAAACCCTTGTCGAAAGGAAGCCATTAAAAAAAACGTCCATGCGTAAACCGTATGGGCGTTTTTTGATGGCTGCTTTATGAGTTTTTGCAGTTCGTTACTTGTTGCTCGCGATGCTGACTTTGTTGCGACCGTTGTGCTTGGATTGGTATAAGGCTTTGTCGGCGGCCTTGAAGGTGCTGCCTGCCGATGTGCCGATGGCATGTTCTGCCAAGCCGATGCTGGCGGTGATGTTGAGCGAACCCTGTTGGGTGGTGAATGAAAAGTCGGCAATGGCCAGACGTAGTTTTTCTGCCAGTTGGACGCTGGTATCGATAGTGGCAGCAGCAAACACGATACAGAACTCTTCGCCACCGATGCGAGCGGCAAGGTCGGTATTGCGGATGTGATCCTGTAATATCATAGCCAGTTGTTGCAGAATCTCATCGCCGACATCATGCCCGTGGGTGTCATTGATGTTTTTGAAAAGGTCGATATCAATGACGAGAAAACAAAAGCCTGTTTGTCCAAGTTGTTTGAGGTACTCAGCCAAGCGTCGTCGGTTGGGCAGTCCCGTCAACGGATCATTGCGAGCTTCGGATTCAGCCTGCTCCAATTTGCTCGATAGACTGGATAGTTTTTCAACCTGGGCTTGAATGGTCTCATTCAGTTTTTCTGTGGCCGAGCTTAATTTGTTGCCGGCCTGTAAAATACTCTGGTGGGCGCTCTGCAATAACGCTCTGGCTTCTTCAATGTTCTCGGGCAGGGCTTGAGCGAGCAGCTGCTGGGCATGTTTTAATTCGGGTGAACCTTCGCCGGCTTGTTCGAGTACGCTGGATATGGCGGACAGGGACGGGGTGAAATCTTCGATTAATTGCTGCAACTCTTGTTTTAAACCCTTTTCGTGTTGCAAATGCTCGCGCAATAGATTGAGCAAATGGCGTGCTTTGTTTTGCAACGGTTCATCGTTGTTGCTTTTTTTCCCGATCAATTCGCTGCTTTGATCGAGCAGGAAACGAGTTGGTGGGATGTCTTGTAGGGCTTGCATTAACAGCATTTGACGCTGTTCAGTATGTTGTTGCAGCGATGTTTGGGCAGACTCAGGAATCAGGCCCTCGATATTGGGTTTAAGGAGTGCGCCGTGTTCTGCATCGAGTAACTTCGAGGCCAGCTGGCATAACCATTGATAGGTCGGAGCTGGAATGGATGGGGCTTGTTTGATGCGTTCCAAGGTAGAAATCATACGGCGGGTCGTGCTGCGCAGTCCCATGTCATCCGGTCTGGCGGCGATGACAATTGGACGAATGTCGTCCATGTCTTGTAATACTTGGTCGATCAGGTCGATTTGATTCATGCTGTTCTCCGAATCAGGATTGCATGGCGCGGATGCGTTCCGCCTCCACGGCCAAGAGTGTGTCGGCTTGTTTTAATTCTATCGCCGCGCTGCCGGAGCTGACTTGCTGGCGCAGCAGGGCGCGTAACTGTTCGATATCGTGGATGAGTTTTTGTGGCGGGCTATCACCCGATTCAATGCAGTGCATGGCCTCATCGAGCAGCGATACGCTTTCTTGCAGAGTGTGCCATGCTTCTTGCATGGGTGCGGCTTGATT
>CAZKHV010000236.1:0-2222 GCA_964552605.1 uncultured Zetaproteobacteria bacterium
AATCAATCCGATACGGCTTGTTTTGATAACGCCCTCGAACTCTTGCTCATGGGTGGCTACTCCCTCACCCATGCTGCCATGTTGCTAATTCCAGAAGCATGGTCCGGCAATAACCTGATGGATGACAAACGCAAAGCCTTTTATGAGCATCATGCTGCCCTGATGGAACCATGGGATGGCCCGGCAGCCGTTGCATTCACCGATGGTCGTCAGATTGGTGCGACGCTAGATCGCAACGGACTGCGTCCAGCCCGTTATCTGATCACCGATGATGATCTGGTGGTCATGGCCTCTGAAATGGGTGTATTGGATATTCCAGAAGAAAAGATCATTAGAAAATGGCGTTTGCAACCGGGTAAAATGTTCCTGATTGATTTGGAACAGGGTAAAATCATTGATGATGAAACCATCAAGGATGAATTGGCCAACGAACGGGACTACGCTAAAATTCTGGCCGAAACACAAATTCAAATTGAAGATCTCGATGTCGATGTGGAAACCCATCAGCCCGATCATGCTGCTCTGCTGAACAAACAACAGGTCTTTGGTTACACACAGGAAAACCTCAAATTCCTGATCGCTCCCATGGCCATCACCGGTCAGGAAGCAACCGGTTCCATGGGCAATGATTCACCCCATGCGGTGTTATCCAATCGCGCCAAACCGCTATACAATTATTTCCGCCAGCTCTTTGCACAGGTAACCAACCCTCCGATTGATCCAATCCGCGAAGAAATGGTCATGAGTTTGACCTCCTTGATTGGCCCGAATCCGAATTTACTCGGACTCGATGATGAAGAGCCCCAGACGCGTTTGGAAGTGCATCAGCCGATCCTGACCAATATGGATTTGGAGAAATTGCGTTATATCCATAAAATCACCGATGACAGTTTCCGCACCAAAACCTTATCCATGTGTTATGCCGCCGATCAAGGTGCCAAGGGCATGGAAGCTGCGATTGAGCGCATGTGTCAGGAAGCCGAAACTGCCGTGAATGAACATTATAATATTGTTATCCTATCGGATCGTGATGTCAGCGAGCAACAAATCCCCATTCCTGCTCTATTAGCTACATCGGCTGTGCATCAGCATTTGATTCGTGTCGGCTTGCGTGTTGAAACGGGCCTCGTGGTTGAAACAGGTTCCGCGCGTGAAATTCATCATTTTGCCACCTTAGCTGGCTTTGGTGCTGAAGCCATCAATCCGTATCTGGTCTTTGAAACATTGATGGACATGCATACCTGTGGTCAGTTGCCTGCCGATCTCGATGTAGCCGACATTGAACCGCGCTTTATCAAAGCTGTCGGTAAAGGTTTGTATAAAGTAATGTCGAAGATGGGGATTTCCACCTATCAATCGTATTGCGGCGCACAGATTTTTGAAGCCTTTGGTTTATCCTCCGACTTTATCGAGAAATATTTCACTGGTACCGTAACGCAAATTGAAGGTGCGGGCATCGAAGAAGTCTCGCAAGAAGCAGAGATGCGCCATCAGATTGCTTATGGCCATTCTCAAATTCATAAAAATGCCCTTGATGTGGGTGGCGAGTATGCTTGGCGTGTACGCGGCGAAGAGCATCTATTGGGACCGGACACCATTGCCAAACTGCAACATGCTGTGCGTACCAATAATTATGCCCTGTACAAAGAATTCGCCGATCATATCAACGATCAAGCCGGTCGTCTGGTAACCTTACGCAGCCTGTTCAAATTCAAACAGGGTACGCCAATTTCAATCAACGAAGTCGAGCCGGCCAGCAGCATCGTCAAACGCTTTGCTACCGGTGCGATGTCCTTCGGCTCAATCTCACATGAAGCCCACAGCACCCTGGCCATCGCTATGAACCGATTGGGTGGCAAATCCAATACCGGTGAAGGCGGAGAAGAAGTCGCACGTTTCACGCCCATGGCGAATGGCGATTCCATGCGTTCGGCCATCAAACAGGTCGCATCCGGTCGTTTCGGTGTGACAGCGGAATATTTGGCCAATGCCGATCAGATTCAGATCAAGATGGCACAAGGTGCAAAACCGGGTGAAGGCGGCCAGTTGCCGGGTCATAAAGTCGATCAACGCATTGGTAAAGTGCGTCACTCCACGCCGGGTGTAGGTTTGATTTCCCCACCACCACATCATGATATTTATTCGATTGAAGATCTGGCTCAACTGATTTTCGATCTTAAAAACACCAATACCGATGCCGATATTTCGGTCAAACTGGTATC
>CAZKHV010000237.1:0-2218 GCA_964552605.1 uncultured Zetaproteobacteria bacterium
ATTAAACGTTCGGGGGATTCGCTGTTGTTGATTATCAACGATATTCTGGACTTTTCGAAAATTGAGGCGGGCAAAATGGAATTGGAAAATAATGCATTTTGTTTGCGCACGGTGATTGAGGACGTGGCGGAAATATTATCCGAGCAGGCGGTAAATAAAGGCATTGAAATGGTGGTTGATTGCCCGCTGGGTTTGCCGAATCGTTTGCTGGGTGATAGCGGTCGATTGCGCCAGATTCTCATCAATTTAGCGGGTAATGCAGTGAAGTTTACCTGCGCGGGCGAGGTGGTGATCGAGCTGTGCGAATGTGGCCGTACTGCGGAGCAGATTGATTTGCGTTTTAATATACGGGATACAGGCATTGGTATAGCAGCGGAAAAACAGCGTGATATTTTCAGTGCGTTTACGCAATCGGATACATCAACGACACGCCAGTTCGGCGGTACAGGCTTGGGTCTGGCGATTTGCCAGCAGCTGGTGAGTTTGATGCATGGTCGTATAGAGTTGCAGAGTGAACTGGGTAAGGGCTCCGTCTTTAGTTTTGATGTTCGTTTGCCTATTGTGGACGTGGATAGTGATGAAGAAATCTTTCATGACTCGTTGAAAGGCATGCGTGCGCTGGTTGTGGATGATAATTTAACCTGCAGCGATGTGATGCAGAAGCAATTGCAGGCCTGGGGTCTGGATAGCCATGGCTTATTAAAATCCAACGAGGTGCTATCGGAATTAGCGCAGGGTATTGCCGATGGCCACCCTTATGACGTGGTGTTGATTGATATGCATATGCCGGACTTGGACAGTTTAGATATGGACAGATCTGGTATGAGGATGCCAGACATGAGCATATCTGTTGCGCAGAAATCCAAACGGCATGCATCGGAGTTGCATGGCTTGCAATTGTGCAAGGTGATTCGAGCCGACAAACAGTTTGATGCATTGGCCATCATGATATTGACATCGGCAGGGCTCGATGAAGAGCAAGTGCTGGCTTTAGGAGCAGGTATTGATGCTTATGTGAGAAAGCCAATCCGGCGCAGCGAGTTTTATCAGGCGTTATGCCATGCCAAAAACCGGGATGGTGCTCGCAAACAACTGCAACATATTCAAGTCAAGGCTGCTGCGGCAGAGGTCTTTGATGCCTGTGTGTTACTGGCGGAAGACAATGATGTGAATCAAACGGTGGCAATAACATTATTGCAGGAATTCGGTTGCAATGTCCGTGTTGCGCTGGATGGACGAGAAGCTATTCATGCTTATTTGCATGGTGGTATTGATTTGATTTTAATGGATTGCCAGATGCCTGTGCTGGATGGCTACGATGCCTGCAAACGCATTCGACAGCTGGAAAAAGAAGCTGCCGATTATCGTGTCGGCAAGTTACCTATCATTGCCTTGACGGCTCACGCCATGCCTGGTGATCGGGAAGTGTGTTTAAACGCAGGTATGGATGACTATTTGAGCAAACCCTTTAGCCGGGAACAATTGTTAACGATGTTGCATCTGTACCTGCCTGACTATTGCAAGCAGGTCGAGTTTTCAGATGCGCCCCGCAGCAAGAACGTACAGCATGATGATAGTAATAGTCCGGCTCTGGATGTTGCGGTGCTGAAGCTCCTGCCTGGTGGTTCAGCGATGCTCGAAAAAGTGTTGACGATGTTCTTAAACAGCATGGCTGAACTGATGGCGCAGATGGAAAGCGGAGTCGAGAAGCAGAGTTCTGATCAAGTGATGCGTGCATCGCATACCCTAAAATCCAGTAGCGCCATGGTCGGTGCCATGGCCTTGTCTGAACTTTGCAAGAATATTGAAGCCGTTAGTGCCAAGGATGGGCTGGTTGGTGTTGACTGCATGGTGCAGGAAGCCCGCAAAGCTGCCCGGTCTGTTGAGGCTGAAATCCGTGCCAATTATTTACCGCTGCAGGCGTAGCAAAACAATGCTACGCCTGCTCTTATTTGCATCGCGGCCAAACGATTTTAATAGCGTTGCAGCGAGTCATCCACTTCGTCAATCCAGGCTAGGATACCACCGGCAACATTTTTAACATCAGTATAACCCTTAGCTTGCAGGAATTCGACAGCTTGTGCTGAGCGGCCACCCAATTTGCAATGCACAACTACAGTTTGACCGGCAGGGATTTCAGCGAATCGCTCTGCAACTTGTCCAAGTGGAATCTTGTGGGTTCCTGCAATCGCGCAAATAGCGACTTCATGTGGTTCGC
>CAZKHV010000238.1:0-2207 GCA_964552605.1 uncultured Zetaproteobacteria bacterium
TGCGTGAAGACTGGAGCAAATCGCACTGGGTCAATTATGTGCATGATCAATTGTTACAATATTTCCCGGATGCTATTCTCAATCCGCGTTCATGGATGCGCATTGCCGATAAACTCGATGTAGTCAATGGTGATCTGGCAGATCCTGAAATGTATCAACGGCTGGCCAAAGCCCTGCATACTGAAAATGGCAAAAAGAATGCCCTGTTTTATCTCGCTATCCCGCCATCATGGTATGAATGCGTGACCAAAAACCTGAAAGAAGCAGGCCTAGCCGATGAATCCGAAGGTTTTCGCCGCATCGTGGTAGAAAAGCCATTCGGCATGGATTTGAAAAGTGCTCAACATTTGAATGGTTGTCTGCAGCAGTATTTTGATGAATCACAGATTTATCGTATTGATCATTACCTCGGCAAAGAATCCGTGCAAAATCTCATGGTGTTCCGTTTTGCCAATTCGGTGCTCGAACCATTGTGGAACCGAAATTTTATCGACCATGTGCAGATTTCAGTATCGGAGTCGTTAGGCATTGGTTACCGCGCCGGTTATTATGATACTTCCGGTGCTCTAAAAGATATGATTCAGAGCCATTTATTGCAGGTTTTAACCTTAGTAGCGATGGAACCACCTCTAACATTGGATGCCGATGATGTCCGGGATGAAAAGTTGAAAGTCTTGCGTGCCATGCGCCCGATCAACGCCGAAGATGTCGATAACATCGCTGTCAGAGCACAATATTCAGCGGGTAAAGCCGATGGTGTCGATATTCCTGCCTATCGTGATGAAGATGGTGTGGCGGATGATTCAAGCACAGAAACCTTTGCAGCTGTAAAATTCCATATTGATAACTGGCGCTGGCAGGGTGTACCATTTTTGCTACGCACAGGTAAAGCGTTGCCCGAACGTGTCTCAGAAATCTGCATTCGTTTCAAAGTTCCACCGCAAACCCTGTTTGACCTGCATGATGGCAATGTACGCAACAATGAACTCATTTTCCGTTTACAGCCGGATGAGGGTATGTTGCTCACCATGACCGCCAAACAGCCCGGCCTCTCCACCGACTTGCGTGGTGTACAACTCGATGCCAGTTACGGTATGGCGGGCTCAGGCATGCCGGAAGCTTACGAAACACTGTTTCATGATGTCTTGCTCGGTGAAGCGGGTTTGTTCTCGCGCGCTGACGAAGTGGAAGAGTCATGGCGCATCGTTGAACCGATCATGAAAGCCTGGGCAGAGCAACAGGATATCGCCACCTATGCTGCCGGCAGCATGGACATACCGGACATGGATGAACTGATGCATGATTGCGAAGGCACATGGCGCGATTTAAGTGCCTCCCATGGTTAGTAAAGCAGGAGTCAACATGAACATACACCAGCATGATAATGATACTGCGGTAGCACAAGGCGTTGCCCAGCGCGTCATCGAATCGGCCACCGCCGCTATTGCGGCACGCGGTGTTTTCCACTGGGCACTGGCCGGCGGCACCACGCCACGCCGATGTTATGAATTCCTGTGCGACAAAGACATCGACTGGCTCAAGGTACACATTTGGCTCGGTGATGAACGTTGCCTGCCGGTCGGTGATGCCGAACGCAATGATCGGATGGCCGATGAAGCGCTATTAAATCATGTACCCGTTCCAGCCAATCAAGTCCATCGCATTCATGCCGAACAGGGTGCGGAAAAAGCTGCAGCGGATTATACAAAAAGATTAGCCAGCATCGAATGCCTTGATTTGATCTTGTTCGGCATGGGGGAAGATGGCCATACATGCAGCCTGTTCCCGAATAACCCGGCCTTATCGGATGATCGTTTGGCCATTCCGGTATTTGATTCGCCCAAACCCCCATCGGATCGCGTATCGCTCGGTTATACTGCCATTCATGCCGCCCGCCAACGCATCATGATGATCACTGGAGAAGGCAAACGGGCTGTTTTCGAACGCATCTGCCAAGGTGAATCCTTTCCCATCGTGATTCCCGACAGTGAATGGCACAGCAGCCTGTAATAGTAGGGTCACTGTCAGGGGGCTCCCCATTTTATAATGACTCTCCATTCAAGTGTTTGAAATATCAAAGAAAATAATCATTCAATAGTTGGATCGGGGCTCTCGTTCTGTTAATATTGTTATGCGATAACAGTATAAAAACAAAGGCGAACCCCGATGAGTAATGATGCCCGTTTACGTCTAAAATGGAAAGTTGA
>CAZKHV010000239.1:0-2185 GCA_964552605.1 uncultured Zetaproteobacteria bacterium
TATCAGTCGTGTCTTGGAGCCGCAATATAATCGGCCGGGGAAAAAAGGATTGGTTGTATTGTGTGATGCTTTGTCTATTTCCGAGTTGAGTTTTCAAGGTATATTTTCAGCTGGTAAACGCATGCATCAAGCTGTTTTTCGTGAGAATGGTCGATTGGCTATTGTGGCGAAAAGTACGGTTGCCTTTGGTTTGGCCAAAACCTTTGAAATGGCGACGACAGTAGATGATCTGGATGAAATACGCGTTGTGCGCAGCAATCAACTCGATGATGTCATGCAATGGTTGGATGTTGGCGATATGTCCAATGCCATTAAACTAAAAATAGAGCAGTTGGAAACAAACTCGACAAGCTCTGTAGCGATGCTGTTTTCATGATAGCGGGCTGCAAACGCAGCCCGCTATCAATGAATCAGTACAGCTGAAGTTTTAGCGCGGTAAATCGCTGCAACCCATCAGGAATGCATCGACTGCTCGGGCGCATTGGCGACCTTCGCGAATTGCCCACACCACGAGGGATTGGCCACGGCGCATATCACCTGCAGCAAAGACTTTATCAATGCTGGTGGCATAATCGGAATCATTGGCTGCGACATTACCACGCCCATCTTTATCCACACCTAAATCAGCCAGCATGCCTTCATGTACAGGATGCACAAAGCCCATGGCTAAGGTGATCAGCTGAGCTGGTAGTTCGAATTCAGAGCCTTCGATCTCATTGAGTTTCCATTGGCCGTTGTCCTGTTTCCATTCCACACGCACACATTCAATGGCTTGGACGTTGCCATCGGCATCACCGATAAAGCGTTTGGTGGAGACTTCCCAATCGCGATCGCAACCTTCTTCCTGTGAGGTGGAAGTGCGCATTTTCATCGGCCAGTTTGGCCATGTGGTCAGTTTATCAGGCTGATCTACAGGGCGCGGCATGATTTCCAGTTGCGTGACTGATAAAGCGCCATGGCGATTGGATGTGCCGATGCAATCCGAACCCGTATCACCACCGCCGATAACCACCACATGTTTACCCTTGGCCGATACAAACTCATCGTCCGGGATCTCATCTCCCAATACACGCATGGTGTTCTTGGTCAAAAACTCCATGGCGAAATGCACACCATTCAAATCACGACCCGGTACGGGTAAATCACGCGAATCTTCTGAGCCACCGGTGAGAATCACAGCATTGAAATCGTTCAATAAGTCCTGTGTTGAAATATCCTTTCCAATATGGGCATTCACCCGGAACTCCACACCTTCGGCCTGCATCTGCTCCATGCGGCGATCAATGATGGATTTGTCGAACTTAAAATTCGGGATGCCATAACGCATCAAACCACCGATACGATTGTTCTTTTCAAACACCACCACATCATGACCGACACGCGCCAACTGCTGCGCTGCTGCCATACCGGCAGGGCCGGAACCGACGATGGCGATACGTTTGCCGGTTTTTGTTTCAGGGATTTCAGGCTTGATCAAGCCATCCGCCCAGCCTTTTTCGACGATGGCGAGTTCGATGTTTTTAATCGATACCGCATCACCAATCAGATTCACCGTGCACGCTTCTTCACATGGGGCAGGGCAGATACGGCCGGTAAATTCAGGGAAGTTGTTGGTGGAATGCAAGACTTCCAAGGCTTCCGCCCATTGGCCTTTATAAACCAGATCATTCCAGTCCGGGATAATATTATTGACCGGACAACCATTATGGCAAAAGGGAATGCCACAATCCATGCAGCGCGCGCCCTGTGTTGCCATGTCTGCCGGTAGTGTGGAGAACTCCTTGAAATGCACCAGACGCTCTGCAACGGGTGCATAGGACAGGTTCTCGCGATCAAATTCTTTGAACCCTGTTGCCTTACCCATGAGTGGACTCCTTCGCAGCTTCTGTTTTCTGTTCCGTTTGCTGTTCTACTTCCCGTTCGGCCAGTGCACGTTTGTAATCAACAGGCATCACTTTCACGAACTGAGCTAAAGAGCTTTCCCAGTTATTCAGAATCGCTTTGCCGCGCGCTGAATCGGTATAATGCACATGACGAACGATCATATCATGCAGGATGTGTTGATCGTTTTGATTCAAGCTGTGTTGAATATCAACGCGGCCATGTGTTTCCAGATCGCCACCTTGATGGTCCAAATCTTCCAATGCAGCATCTTCGGATAATACCGGTTCCAGTGCGACCTGAG
>CAZKHV010000240.1:0-2180 GCA_964552605.1 uncultured Zetaproteobacteria bacterium
CGGTGCAGGAATACTTGGGTACGGTAGCAGAAGAAACAACGGCTATTTCGGTGTTTGGTATTATTGGCTTGCTGTTTACCGCCACAGCTTTGTTGAATACGGTTGAAGAGGCGTTTAACGACATTTGGCGTATCACCCGGGCTCGTGCATGGTTATCGAAGTTTATTGTGTTTTGGGCGACGTTGACGTTGGCTCCCATATTGATCGGAGCATCGATTACGATCACCTCGTATTTCACTGCTTTGCCGATCATTAAAGATGTGGCCGAAAGTGCGTCGATGATTCGGGATGTGCCGTTTTTGCTGCCGTGGATCATGTCGTCCCTGGCCATGGCAACATTGTATTGTGTGTTACCCAATACGTCTGTGCCGTTTCGTTATGCTGCAGTCGGTGGCCTTGTTGCCGGAGCGTTGTTTGAGTGGACCAAAGTTGGTTTTGCATTTTATGTAACGGATGTGGCCAATTATGAACGTTTGTATGGCGCACTCTCAACCTTGCCGATTTTTCTTATCTGGATTTATTTGATTTGGGTGATTGTCTTGTTGGGCTCTGAAATTGCCTTTTGCCTGCAGCATCCTGAGCAATCGCATCGTCAGCAAAGTACGTTTCAGAAGCCGGGGGTGCGGCAGTTTTATTCGCACCTTATTTTATTGCGTGCCGCGCAAGCCTTGCAGACCGGTGAGTTGTTGCTCATGCGTGATGTGTTGTCTGAAACCGATGTGCCGGAAAATGTCATGCAGGAATGGCTGGATCAGTTGTGCAAAAAAGATCTGTTGCGCCAAACCATACGCAGTGATGGCGTGGCTGGCTGGGTGCCAGGCTTTGATGTGGATCAGATGAGCTTGCATGGCTTGTTCCAGGAACTGAATGAGATACCCATGGAAGTACCGGAAACATGGCAGGATACGAGTCTGGGGCGACAGCTTACCGGCATTTATTTTCGCCTTGAACGTGAGCGGTCCGGTTTATTGAGCAGTATGAATATGCGTGAATTTATGCAGCGTCAGGATGAGCCGGACAATGCCCGTGATGACGTGTCAAAAGGATAGATAAATGATTAAAAATCGATTGATGATTAGCGATTCCGAACACAATGCGGATATGCTTTATGCCACAGGTATGTTTGTGCCCGATGCATTTATTGCCATTGAGATGGAGGGGCGCTGGCATGGCTTGTTTTCACCGCTGGAAGTGGGACGTGCCAAAAAAGAATCGAGTCTGCATGAATCCCATCTCGATACCACTTGGCGGCAGGCCGCTGAATCGGCGCTTTATAAAGGTCTGGCTGGTATTGCTGCTGCATTTTTAAAGCATCACGAGATTAGCTGCGTGGAAGTGCCGGCTGACTTTCCACTGGCTTATGCCGAGCAACTACGCGGCTGGGGCATTGAAGTCAGCGCTGTTGAGGGTGCATTCTTTCCCGGCCGAGCGGTGAAATCCGAGTTTGAACTGCGGTGTTTGGCGCAGTCTGAGGCGTTGACACGCCGCTCCATGCAGCAGGGCGAAGCCTATCTGGCGGCCTGCGGTGTTGGTGATGATGGTATTTTGCGTGATCCGGAAACGGCTAAAAAAGTGAAGTCGGCCGATGTGCGGCGGGTGATTGAAGTCTTTCTGATTGGCAATGGAGCAATGCCTGCGCATACCATTGTTGCCTGCGGCAAAGAGGGCGCTGACCCGCATAATATCGGCCATGGTTTTATCCGCGCCCATCAAACGATTATTATTGATATTTTTCCGCGTGTGTTATCGACTGGCTACTGGGGTGATATGACCCGCACCTATGTGAAGGGCAAGGCCAGCCCGGAAATCAAACGGCTCTATCGCACTGTGCGTGAAGGGCAGGATATTGGTTTGTCGATGGTGGCTGCTGGTGTGGATGGTGCCGTGATTCATCAGAAGATCACGAGTCATTTTGATAGCCAGGGTTATCCGACCAAAGTCATTCGCGGTAAACAAACCGGTTTCTTTCATGGAACAGGTCACGGTGTCGGTTTACAGATCCATGAAGCGCCACGTATTTCGGTGCGCAGTGATATACTTAAAGCCAATCAAGTGGTGACTGTTGAGCCCGGCCTGTATTACCCTGGTCTCGGTGGTATTCGTTTGGAAGACATGGTGATTGTGCGGGAGAGCGGCTGCGATAATCTGACCAACTACAAACGACGTTTGGAAATCGCATA
>CAZKHV010000241.1:0-2177 GCA_964552605.1 uncultured Zetaproteobacteria bacterium
CTGCCAGCACATCAAATGCACCCTGCGCAACCACACTGATTTCAGTGCGTGTGCCATTCTCATCACGAATAAATGACACGGTAGAAATCAGCATATCAGTCTCATCAAGCGGCGGCTGTTGATGTGGATCGGTGATGCTCACTACAGTGTTTTCTTGCCACAATGTGAAATCATCTGCCAGCCAGCCAGCTACGGTGTAGGTCAAAGGCTTGGCTTTCGCCGCCCGCACATTGCGCTCAAACAAGACTTTCTTTTGCAAATCTGTGGCATCATCAGCTTGAATAGTCAGCGGACGATAGCGCAACACGCCTCGATCATGGGCTGTGGCTTTTATTTGTGTAGCTGCTTCACCGGATAACCCATCAGATTGCGGGGTGTCATGCCTGACGGCATAATCACGATAGCGATCACGCATCGAAGCCGTGCCGTTGCAGGCTAGGATATTCTCGCCAAAGACCAATGCACCAGCCGAACGGTTTTGGCTTGGCTTGGTAATCACCAAATTCCCCAAGGTATCGGATACAAGTAGCAAGCCGCGATGTGCTGCCAGTGATGACAGCAGCTCAAAACACAATTGCCCTGGCTCAAATGTACGATTTCCAAACACCGCTCCGATATCAACATTTGAAAGTGCTGGAATACCGAACGGTTTGCACACCTGCTGGGCAATTTGCAAAAGCGTTTGCCCTTTAATCTGCGTGGGCACAACCGAACAATCCACCAAGTCGCCTGTGGCATCACGACCTGTGATGCTGATGCTGTGGCTTTCTTTGTCATACGACACGCTGCGATCATCAACCGTGCCATTGATGATCGTTTCACCACCGAACTGCATCTGACACAAATCACCTTCTTTGATGGAACCCATGCCAGATGATTGACTCCAAGCATCCCATATATCTGTCACGCTCAAACTAAAGGAGCCTGCAATCTGCTCAATCGAGCGGGTCACGCGAACCGACTGCCAGCCTGCATATTCTTTGCCATTGACCAAAAGTACTGCTTTAGGCATTGAGCACCTCCAGCGGCGTGCCGCCAGAAACAAAGCCCGGATGGTGAATGCGATTGCGACGCACAATCTCTGATTCACGCTTGGCATCGCCATGCACACGCTGTGCAATCACCAAAGCAGGCATGATACTTAAAGGTGTGAATTGGCTGATTTGTGGCAACTGTGCAGCACGGCTGGTTAAATCTTTGACGACTGCCGCACGTAAATCCATCAATACCACATACATATCATCAGATGCAGTATCTGCCAAAATATCCAAACGCTCTGCCAAATCATCACGTATGACCGTGGCGGCAGCACTGCTATCAGGCACAACCACGCTGGATGTACGCGCCGCCTCAATGGTGGCGGTTTGTTTGATGAAATCTGTGGTTGCCTGCTGATTTTCTAATTCAACCTTGCGAGCTGGTGTATTGGTATTTGTTGCAGGCAAGGATGTGCCGAACAAAGATAATGAGTTATAAGCGCGTAATGCATCCAAAGGCCCTGCAAACACGCTGGCAATGGTATTGACCGAACTGGATATGTCGCTGGCAAGTGCCAATGGATCACGAACAAGATTATTTGTCGCGCTCTGCAATGCCCCCAAGCTATTTTGGAAGTCTGTCAGTGCAGATGGTATGCCAGGCATACTTTCCGTGACTTTGTTGATGGCTGATGTTGCCGCATCGATATTCGCAATCGCCGCATCGGCAACCCAGCCTGGCTGCTTGTCCACACTGAAAACATCGACAAAACCCTGATTAACCACTGCAATCGCCGCTGTGGCGTTTTTATCAACTTCTGATGCTGTACTAACCGTAGAATTGGGAAATAAACGTTTTCCAGCCTCAATAAAACTGATAGTGAAAGTCGCCATGCCACCTTCGGATGTTGATTCACGCAGGCGATACGTCTCCACCTGCACCTGCAAACGCCCAAGCCAAGGGTGGACAAGCTCCGCCGCACCCGATTTTTCCAATGCTGTGAGCATGGCATCACGCCGAGTCATATAATTAGCACCAACAAGCAGCATCTCAAGCGAATGTGTGCGTGCTTTACGCCCTAAATCTTCCGCCCACGGCGTATCACGCCCCGGATATTCATGCTTGGCAACACGGCGACCGCCCTCAGTATCCTGCGATTTTACGCCGAACGCCACACCACGGAAACTGCCTTTTTGCAT
>CAZKHV010000242.1:0-2177 GCA_964552605.1 uncultured Zetaproteobacteria bacterium
ATGAAAACAAAAATTGGATTTATTACAGTTTCAGATCGTGCCAGTCGCGGTGAGTATGAGGATTTGGGTGGGCCTGCTATGCAGGCTTGGTTTGATCGGGTGCTGAGCAGCGAATGGGAAGCGGTAAAACGGGTGATCCCCGATGAACAAGATGGTATCGAAGCCACATTGAAAGAGCTGGCCGACGTTGAGGGCTGCTGTTTGATCGTGACGACTGGCGGAACAGGCCCTGCGGTGCGCGATGTGACACCGGAAGCTACCGAATCTGTGTGTGAGAAAATGATGCCGGGGTTTGGTGAGCTAATGCGGCAGGAGTCGCTCAAGTTTGTACCGACGGCCATTCTGTCACGTCAGACGGCGGGCATTCGTGGCCGTTCGTTGATCATCAATCTGCCGGGTAAACCTTCGGCCATTGATGATTGTTTGAATGCTGTTTTTCCTGCTGTGCCCTATTGCATTGATCTGATTGAAGGGCCTTTTTTAATCGCCGATGCGGAGCAGTGCAAGGTATTTCGGCCAAAAAAGAAATAAAACCTTAGTTCAGTGCCCAGGCCGTTTTACACTTTTTGCACACAAAACCTTCACCCGCTTCAAAGCTGACCGGCTTGTCACAGTGGGGGCAGGTGATGTGCTGCAAACATTTCTTGTTTTGCACAACAAATACGATAATCGAAGCCAATAAGCCTGCTGCGGCATACAGCCAGTTGGATAGATAAACGGAGAGTGCAATCGTTGCAAGCATGATCAGCCCATCAATAATCATAATGATGGAATAGGTGTATAAAAAAGGATTGGCCGGAAAAACACGTTGTTTGAATTTCATTAGATCACCAGCTTGTTGCTTGTAACACGAAGGATCTCGGTTTATTTGCCGAGCTCTTTCATCTGTGTTTCCAGCTCTTTGATGCGGGCTTCCAGCGCGCTGAGGTCTTGTCGTGATTTTTTGAGCATGGCTTCTTGAACCTGCATGCGTTCATGGGTGACGACATCGAATTGTGATAATGCGCCTTCCACAATGCTGCGTACCTGGGATTCCGCCCCTTGTTTGAGGCCACCTAGCATGCGCAGGCCGCTGGCGATTTTTTCTGCGATATCATCGATGGATTGATTGTTTGTTGTCATTGTAGCTCCGTTGTGATCAAGCGTTGGTATGGTGAAACTATTTTGTACCGTTTGTGCTGGGCTGCTCTGGAACAATCGAACCTTTTAAATAACCGGTGTCGCCCGAAGGTAATTCGACTTTTAGCCAGCCGCTGGTCTTGCTCTGGCTGGCATCAAGCATGGCTCCGGGACGATACCAGCCGACCTGTTTGGCTGAACTGTCCGGTTTGGCACGCAAGCTATGGTAATCCTCAATTTGAAAGTGTGCCATTGGCGCTTGTTTTTTCAATGTTGTTTCAATGAGTTGGATAATGGCATGCTCAATCGATGTTTCACGAGTGAAGGTGGTTACTTTGATTTGGATGGTGGTCAGGTTTTCTGTTTGTTCGTACAGGGTGATTTCGCCATTGAGTTTATGGTTGGTGAAAGCAATACCATAACCGCCGGCCTCCTGAGTTTCGAGAATGTCGATGTCGAGGCGCATCTTCTGCAAGCTATGCTGGGTTGCTGCCAGAGTGGCGCGCATGCTACGGGGAAAGCTGACTTCTACACTGGAAAATTGATCGGAAACGACATTGAACAGTGCGCCGGGAATGGCGGAGACTGCGGTAGCCGCTGCGCAGCCGGACAAGTAAGATGTCATTAGCATTAGTGCGGTGAGGATCAGTCGGCCACGGTAGCATTGTATGTTTAAGCGCCCCATCGTTGTGCCTCGGGATTGCTGATGTCGAGATGATCGAGCATACGATCAACCAGGAAGTTGATGATATCATCCAAACTTTGCGGTTTGTGATAAAAGCCGGGCATGGCCGGGATGATGTGCGCGCCCAAGCGTGAAAGTTTAAGCATGTTCTCCAGATGAATACTGGAGAGCGGTGTTTCCCGGGGCACTAACAGTAGTTTTCGGCGTTCTTTCAGGATTACATCGGCAGCGCGCTCAATCAGATTATCGGATGCGCCGCATGCAATGCGTGCCAATGTGCCCATCGAGCAGGGTACGATAATCATTTTTCGGATGCCTGCCGAGCCGGAAGCTGTCGGTGAAAACCAGTCGTTTAAGCTGTAACAACGCATGG
>CAZKHV010000243.1:0-2163 GCA_964552605.1 uncultured Zetaproteobacteria bacterium
CTGGGCATGTTTGATATGTTCTCCGGTGGAGCGTTGTCGCGTTTAACCATTTTTGCTCTCGGCATCATGCCTTACATTTCAGCGTCGATTATTATTCAGCTTATGACTGTGGTGTCTCCGAAGCTGGAACAGCTCAAGAAAGAAGGTGAGTCCGGTCGTCGCAAGATCACCGAATACACCCGTTATGGCACACTGTTTTTGGCTACATTCCAGGCCATTGGGATTTCTATCGGTTTGGAACAGTTTACTGTGGCAGGTCAATCGGTGGTGATTGAGCCGGGCATGGCATTCCGCGCCATGACTGTAATCACGCTTGTATCTGGAACGATGTTCTTGATGTGGGTGGGTGAGCAGATCACCGAACGTGGTATTGGCAATGGTATTTCGTTGATCATCTTCGCTGGTATTGCAGCTGGTTTACCAGCAGCGGTCGGCGGTACGTTGGAGCTGGCTCGTACCGGTGAATATTCACCATTTGTTGTGCTGCTGTTGTTTGCCATGGTTCTTGTTGTGACTGCGTTGGTGGTATGGTTTGAGCGGGCGCAGCGTCGTATTCCAATCCAATATGCTAAACGCCAGGTGGGCAACCGCATGTATGGTGGGCAATCTTCGTTCCTACCATTGAAGGTGAATACTGCAGGCGTGATTCCACCGATTTTTGCATCGTCCCTGATTCTGTTGCCGGCTACATTTGCACAGTTTACCAAGGGTTCGGAAGGCTTTGCATGGTTGGGTGATATTTCTGCAATCCTGTCACCGGGTGCATGGTTGTACATGTTGTTGTTTACCGCTCTGGTGGTTTTTTTCTGCTTCTTTTATACCGCAATTGTGTTTAACCCAAAGGATACTGCAGATAACCTGAAGAAGAACGGCGGCTTTATTCCGGGTATTCGTCCGGGTCATAAAACCGCGGATTATATTGATAACGTATTGACGCGTATCACCGTTGTTGGTGCTGCTTATGTGAGTCTGGTCTGTTTGTTGCCGGAATGGTTGATTTCCGAGTTGTCCGTACCGTTCTATTTTGGTGGTACTTCGTTGTTGATCGTGGTGGTAGTAACCATGGATACTATGGGCCAGATCCAGTCTCATTTGATGAGTCACCAGTACGAAGGCTTGATGAAAAAAGCACGTCTGAAGACTGGTAAACGATGAATCTTATCCTGTTCGGCCCGCCGGGTGTCGGTAAGGGCACTCAAGGTGCACGTATAGCAACTGAGAAAGGTATGGCACACTTGGCCATGGGTGATTTGTTACGCGCTGCTGTGCGCGATCAGACTGATGCTGGTATTCAAGCCAAGGGTTTTATGGATGCCGGAAAGCTGGTGCCCGATGGCGTTGTCGTTGCGATGATTGAAGATAAAATTGTCAGTGATGCTGTGGGTGGTTTTCTGCTCGATGGTTTTCCACGCAATGTGACTCAGGCTGAAGCTTTGGTGTTGATGTTGGATAAACACGGTCTGAAAATTGACCGTACCATTTTCATGGATGCGCCGGAAGAAAACCTATTAAAACGTTTGTGCGGGCGCTTGATTTGCCGGGCTTGCGGTTTTGGATTTCATAGGCAGTATTCGCCGCCCCTAAAATCAGGCTATTGTGATCGCTGTGATGGTGAGTTGTATCAGCGTGAAGATGATCGCGAAGATGTGATCGCCAACCGTTTGCAAGTATATCGCGAACAGACGGCTCCACTGTTGAATTATTATCAGCATAAGGCAGGTTTTTTCAAGCTCGATGCAGGTGGTGAAATGGATGTGGTGTATGCTGCATTACAAAAGATTGTTTGATTGTTGTCTGAAGACGGGGTGGTAGAGATATAACATGGCAAAAGAAGATATTATTGAAATGTCCGGGGAAGTGGTTGAGAAACTTCCGAACGCTATGTTTAAGGTGAAGCTGGAAAACGATCACGAATTATTGTGTACGATTTCTGGAAAAATGCGTAAGTATTATATTCGTATTTTGCCTGGTGATAAGGTGACGGTTGAAATTTCACCTTACGATTTATCCCGAGGCCGCATCAGCTATCGTGAAAAGTAGTTGCAAGGTGAGATAATTAATCGCATCGAATAGTTGCGATTGTGTTTTAGTTTTAAGGTTTTTGATTTATAAATGAAGTTTGATTGTAGGAGGTGCCAGGCGTGAAAGTCCGAGCATCAGTTA
>CAZKHV010000244.1:0-2148 GCA_964552605.1 uncultured Zetaproteobacteria bacterium
AAACGAGCGCCGATAAAGGCTGTGCCTGCGACGATGCTGTTATGCGGGAAGGCTGCGGCAATGCGGTCGGGGGCTTCGACACCATTTTGTAAGCTGACCAGCATTGATGTTGGTTGCACAACCGCTTTAAGGCTAGCCAGCATGCTTTCAAGACTGGTCATCTTGCAGCTGATGATGATGATCTGGCAATGCTTGAGTGCCTCGATGTTATCTGTTGCGTTTATGGTAATGGTCTGTGTGATGCCTTCGGATTGATGCTGTAATCCCGTTGCGTGTAAGGCGCTCAAATGCTTGCCGCGCGCCAGTAACATGATATCGAAACCCGCTTGTTGCAGCTTGCTGCCATAGTGGCAGCCAATCGCTCCCGCCCCTGCAAATCCAATCAACATGATTACCTCCATGACCTCGCATCGATACGGCGCTATGATGCTGTCCGCTTATCGTCTGATCAACTCAGGCGCACTTCGAAGAAAGCAAAGGGGTAACACATGCCAAAAGAACAGCTGCGCAAGGATGCCTTCGAGTACCACCGTTTCCCGACTCCGGGGAAGATTAGTATTCGACCGACAAAGCCATGTTTAACCCAGCGTGATCTGGCGCTGGCTTATACACCTGGCGTGGCGGAACCGTGTTTGGCGATTGAAAAAAACCCGGAGTTGGCGGATGAATTTACTGCCCGCGCCAATCTGGTGGGCGTGATTACCAATGGGACGGCGGTATTGGGTCTCGGTAATATCGGTGCGTTGGCAGGTAAACCAGTGATGGAAGGCAAGGGTGTGTTGTTCAAACGTTTTGCCGATATCGATGTGTTTGATATCGAGTTGGACGAATCCGATCCGATGAGCATTGTGGAAACAGTGGCACGCATGGAGCCCACCTTTGGCGGCATTAATCTCGAAGATATTAAAGCGCCGGAATGTTTTATCATCGAAGAAGAATTGAAAAAGCGCATGAATATCCCTGTGTTGCATGATGATCAACATGGTACGGCGGTTATTTTGGCGGCAGCCTTTTTAAATGCCCTGCTGTTGCAAAACAAAAAGATTGAAGAAGTGCTGATCGTCTGTCTGGGGGCCGGTGCTGCCGGTTTTGCCTGCATGAAATTAATCGAACAGCTGGGCGCAAAGCGTGAAAATATTATGTTCCTTGATCGCAAAGGTGTGATCTCTAAGGATCGGGATGAAGAACTGCCACCGCACAAAGCGTATTTTGCCACCGACCGCACTGAGCGCACCTTGGCCGAAGCGATGCATGGTGCTGATGTATTTGTAGGTTTGTCGCAGGGCAATATGGTTTCAGCCGAGATGTTAAAATCAATGGCGGATAAACCGCTGGTCTTTGCCATGGCCAATCCCGACCCAGAGATTGATTACGAACTGGCAATGTCCACACGCAACGATTTGATTATGGCAACAGGGCGCTCGGATCACCCGAATCAAGTGAATAATGTATTGGGCTTTCCGTTTCTGTTCCGTGGCGCACTCGATGCCCGTGCTACGACGTTCAATGAAGAAATGAAAATGGCTGCCGTATACGCGCTAGCCGAATTGGCGCGGAAGGATGTGCCTGCATCGGTACTGCGGGCTTATGGTGTGAGTGAGCTGCGTTTCGGGCCGAAGTATATTTTACCCAAGCCCTTCGATCCGCGTTTGATTGAAGTTGTGCCGGTTGCCGTTGCCAAAGCTGCCACGGAAACAGGTGTGGCACGCAAGCCGCTGGAAGATGCGGAAGGCTATGCACACGAATTGGCCGGCCGCATTGATTCATCGCGTTTGTTTATGCGCATGATTACCGATAAAGCCAAGGCCAATCCGATTCGTTTGGTGTTGCCGGAAGGTGAAGATGAAACGGTGCTGCGGGCTGCGATTGAAATACAGGAAAGCGGTATTGCGATTCCAATTCTTATTGGGCGCAAGGAGCAGGTGCAGCAGATCTGTGAGGATGCACAGCTTGAGTTGGGTGATATTGAATTAATTGATCCCGCTGTTGAAGATGGCCGCTTTGCCAATTTGGCCGAAGCCTATTATGTCGATCGTGAGCGCCATGGCGTATTGCCGGATGATGCGGCCAAAACATTGCGTGGTGATGTGAATATTATGGCGGCAATGCTGGTGCGTCAGGGTTTTGCCGATGGTCTGTTGTCCGGGC
>CAZKHV010000245.1:0-2145 GCA_964552605.1 uncultured Zetaproteobacteria bacterium
ATCGCTGATATGCCGAATTTATGGGCTTATCTGCGTGATCTGTATCAGCAGCCGGGCATTGCTGAAACGGTGAATTTCACCCACATCAAACAGCACTATTATTACAGCCATGAATCGATCAATCCGACTCGCATTGTGCCCAAAGGGCCGGAGTTGGACTTTGCTTTACCTCATCACCGTGAACGCTTTGTATGATCATCACTAAGAACGTAGTGTCGTTGTTGATGGTTTGGCGGGCTTTATGATGCCTGCTTCATCAGCTTCTCAACCATATCGGCAACGCCTGTCGCGGGTTTTTTCAAACCTAGAATGTCGCGCAATCGTGTGCATTCACGACGTTGCTGTTGGGCGAGTTCGTCATTACGCATGAGTGCGAGCAGTTGTGCGACGATGTTATCAATATGGCAGTTCTCCTGAACCAACTCCGGCATGATGGCTTTGTCGCCGAGAATAATATTGGCCAGTCCTATACAGCGGACGTTGATTAAATATCGGCCTAAAAAAGCCATCAAGGGAGCGGCTTGATAAACTAAAACAGTGGGTGTGTTCCATAATGCCAGTTCAAGGGTGGCTGTGCCGGATACTGCGACGGCTGCATCGGCACGCATGGCATAACCGCTCTCGGTGCGTGGAATGGATTTCGCTCCAAGTTGCCATAGTGCTTGCAAAGCATCCATGTCTACGCCGGGTGCAAGTGGTACGACGCATGCCAGGTCTGGTATGTGCTGTTGCATTTGCTTTAATGTTTCGGCCAGCAAGGCAACATGGGTTTTGATTTCTTGTGGGCGACTGCCGGGCAATAGGGCGAGTAGAGGCTGATTTTCTTTAATCCCAAGTCGTTGTTTTAGTTCCGCCGTCGACCAACCCTTTTGGCAAGCGATGGCGCTGGGATTGCCAACGTATTCAGCATGTCGGATGCCATGTTCCTGGAACCATTGGCTTTCAAACGGGAGAATGCAGGCCAGCTGATCTTGTGATTGTTTGAGTTTTCTTACACGCCAACTACCCCATGCCCATAGTTTGGGGGCAATAAAATGGATCACGGGAATGCCGAGTTGTTTGAGTTTGCGACCAAGTCGCATGTGAAAGCTGGAAAAATCAACCAAAATGGCGACATCGGGTTGCGTTGCACTGCAATGCGATAATATGGATTGTTCGATGCGGCGAATGCGTCCCAGTGAGCGCAGCACATCGCCGATGCCCATGACATTGAGTTCATGCATATCATGGATGGCTATGCACCCCTGTTGCTGCATCTGAGAGCCGGCAATGCCACTGATATTTGCATCAGGGAAACGTAGTTTAAGTTCAGCGACGACGGTGGCGGCGTGGAAATCACCCGATGTTTCCCCCGCGCTGATAAAAAAATCTATCATTGTTCATACTTTATGCGGTGGAAATAATCGCAGTTTCTACGTGTCATGGGCGGAGGTGCCATATGCCGACATGCCATATACCGATATGCCATATTGATGGGCGAGTTTCAGAAAGCGTTGGCGTTCAATGATCAGTGTTTTTTCGGCTTCCACAGCCAATAAATTACAGCCGCAATCATGCATGGTTTCAAGTGTGTCGGGGCCTATAGCTGGCACATCAAAACGTAGATCCTGATTTGGTTTGGCCACTTTGATGACACATGCTTTACCGGAACCTAACTGGCCACCGCGCTTGATAGCCTCATCGGTGCCTTCAATGGCTTCTACCGCCAGCACTGCTTGTTTTTGTACAATGATGGTTTGGCCGATATCGAGGCCAGCCACTCCTTTAGCCTGCTCAAAGCCAAAGCGGATATCCTTATCTCTCTTTTTTGCCACCGGACCCGCCAAATGACCGGCTCCAGCCAGCATATCACCAGCGTACAGGGTTTGATCAATCAGGGTGAGACCACCTTCAGCCAGGAGTTCGGCAATGGTGTGCATGATGGAATCATCACGCCGGTCTTTCAGGCGCAATAAACCTTTCATGGCGGTTAAATCGGGTCGGAAATTGCGGAACAGATGCAGTTTGCGCACTTTTCCGGCCATCACTACTTGTTCAACACCAGCGCGTTTGAAGGCCTTGATCATGCCACCAATTTGGCCGACGTGTAGCCAGCAGGTGGTGGTGGTCAGGTTTTCAATGTCAGGGCTCGCTTCTTCACGAGCA
>CAZKHV010000246.1:0-2135 GCA_964552605.1 uncultured Zetaproteobacteria bacterium
ATTTTCCACTGGGTATCCGAAATCTTCTCTTTGTTATGAATCTTCTGACCCTGTTCTTCGAGCGACAAGGGTACATTTTCAATCGGTGCACCATCATCGAGAATCACATCGAGCAAGGCACCAATCGGCAGCATGGTCATTTTGATCTTGGTTTTCACAAAATTCATCGGGCACGCCACTCCGGAGAGATCAAGCAATACGATATCAACAGAATCCGCTGCCACATTTTCAACCGACTCGGCTACGCTTTCAACTGCTTCAGGTACCGCCGCAAAACGCTTTTCGGCCAGCTTCAACCATTCACCCTGTGCATCCTTGAGCTTGGTCACACCGGCGGCAGGATCAGCCAGATCAATATTCATCATGGCCATCTGCACAGCCTGAAAACCGGACAATACTTCAGCATCCGCATTGCTCATCAGCAGAGCAAACACCTCACCATCATCTTCCGGCGCTTCACCGAATGGCACCAAAAATGCCCGCGCCGCAGAAATCAGCGAACGACGCAAAGCCGTTTGTGCTTCAGCCCAGAACATCGCATCGGTATGCGCACGTGCAATCAACAACTCGTATTCCGCTTCCGAAATCAAGGCATCGGACATCGAAAGTACCGCACCCGCACACTCACCTTTTTTATTGCCCTTGGTATTGAACGCTTCGTTTTCACTCCAATCATAGATCAGACCATCCACTTCACCGGCATCGGCTTTAAAAGGTGCCAGAATCGCTGACAAACCATCTTTACCCAAGCGCTCGGCCCAATCATGCATCGATTCATCCGCACTACGATCAGCCTTGTAAGCTTTGAGCACGGCAATGCCTGCTTCCGGCGCATGTTTAGCTGGCACAGGATCCGTTGCAAAAGCCAGCGGCGCACCACCCACTCCGGAGCCTCCGACATGCAGCTGATAATGAGGTACGGCTTGACCTGCAACTTTTTTGGCCATGCCATGAAAGCCCAGATCGGCAATATGATGGCGACCACAGGAATGTTGACAGCCCGATGCTTTGACGCTGATACCAGCCAAGGTGGCATCTTTTTTCAGATCTGCCATCAACGGCTGCAAGGCCGCCGCTAAACCACGGCTGGAGGTGATACCCAAACGACAGGTTTCCGTACCCGGACAAGCCGTCACATCGGCAATACCACGGGCATATTTCGCTGTTAGTCCCGCATTCGCCAGTGCCTTCAATACAGCATCAACTTGATCCGCATTTACATCGGCAATCACAAAACCCTGCTCTGCAGTTACACTCAATGCATCCGTACCCGCAGCCCGCGCTGCATCAGCCAGCGCATGGCACTGCTCCGGCGTTAAATCACCACGAAACAAGTTCAATAAAATCGCACTTTTGCCATTATGCTGTTCAACCACTCCGGAATCCGAATGCGGCAAACCAGCCGTCGGCGTACGCCAGTTGGCATCACCAAAGCCGCTGTCCCCAGCATGTGTGCTTTCAATCACAGCACGTTGCTTGCGATATTCCTCCACAAAGCCTTCCGCACCCAATTTTTGCGCTACATATTTCAAACGCGCCCGAGCACGGCGTTTGCGATCGGAATACTTGAAATGCATACGCATCAAGGCTTCACCAACCAGCAGAATATCGGATTCGGGAATAAACGATTCCAGCAACAACGCACTCATCGGCTGCGATGACAAACCACCTGCCGCCCAGACTTTAAAGCCATTCACACCATCCTGAACCATGGCAACAAAACCCACATCATGCATGCCAGACAGGCCGCAATCGGTATCACAGCCGGAGAATGTTACTTTAAATTTGCGAGGGAACTGCTGAGCCAAGGGATGACGCAAAAAGTATTCGGCAAATCTGCGTGCATGCACCGATACATCCGCATGTTCGGAGGGGCAGCGACCAGCCAGGAAACACGTCGTAACATTACGCACCGTATTACCACATGCTTCACGCGTGGTTAAACCCACCGTATCCAGCCTGCGCAAAAATGCCGGCATATTTTCCAAAGCCACAAAATTAGCCTGAATATCCTGACGTGTGGTGACATGCGCGAATTTTTCCGGCGCTTCCGTCAAGCTACCATCGCTTGGTAACACTCCGGCATAATCCGCCACACAATCGCCGATCACATCGAGCTGATCCGGTGTAATATT
>CAZKHV010000247.1:0-2130 GCA_964552605.1 uncultured Zetaproteobacteria bacterium
CCACCTTGCCACCATTTTCAGCCTGATCACGCGCATCGGCAGCCAACTGATTGGCCTGACGCGAATTATCCGCTGTTTGTTGAACCGTACCGGTAATTTCTTCGATACTGGCTGCGGTTTCTTCCAAGGCAGCGGCTTGTTCCTGGGTACGGCTATTAAGCGTGTTGTTACCCTCGGCTATCTCGCCGGAACCCATGCTTACCTCCTCAGCCGAGCTATGCACATCTGTCATTACCTCCGTAAGTTTGCCCATGGTCTGATTAATGGCCTGTTTGATATCATCGAACGTGCCTTCATATTCATTCTCAATACGGTGCGTCAAGATGCCTTCATTTAAAGCACTCACCGCTTGATGCACATCACCAAAGCCCTGATCCAATTTCGCATTCAAATCATTAACAATTTCCGACAACTGCAGGAAAAAGCCCGCTTTATCCGTTGTTGTTAGTTTTTGATTGAAATCACCGCGTTGTGCAGCAGCAAACACACCGGATATTTCATTTTCCACATTAACTTCAGCCGTACGATCCACCCATTCCGCGACCGTAGCAATGCGTTCTCCGGCTTCATTCAAAACGGGGTTCACAGTGACTTGCACCGTGCAGTCACCAACATGTAAATCTTTCGATGTATAACTGCCTGTCAAATTGGCCAATAAACCGCGTTGGTGAGCTGGATTAGCATGGAACATATCAATGCATGTGCCCATTAAAGCATCCGCTTTAAAGTCTGGTAATTGCGTACGGAACTCATCTTCCACATTTCGCATAAACGATTCCATTGAATGGTTCATATAAAAAATATTCAGATCAGGATCCGCAATCATCACATTGCCATTCACCTGATCCAGCGCCACCTTGATGCGTAACGCATTTTGAGCCTGCTCATTAATTTTCAACATCGAATAACCCTGCGTGATCTGCATGGATTTCAGACCCGATTGCAACAGCCCAATCTCATCGGTGGAATCAAGTTCCACCCAATCAAAATAATTACCTTCGGCAATATGTGCCAGCTTCTCGGTGGTATACGACAAGCGTTTAACAAAGCTGCGTAATAAACGCCAAGAAAACAACAACGCCAACAGCAGTGAAATCGCCGCTGCAAGGGTCGATTGATTACGAATAGTTAGAAAACTATTTCCAGCAGCATCAGCTTCTTCCTCACTCACCTCTTGCTGCACACCGGCAAAACCTTTGCCTGCATAATACATCTCCATATAATCATCATTACTGAGATGTGCCACAATTGTTTCAAAGGCCACACGATCCTCGTTCTGCAAAGCAGTGCGCACCGGTTTCAACGTCATATTCATATATTGCTGCGCAGCATCGATATATAAACCCGATGTCAGCGTTTCCACTTCACCCAAATCGGCGTTGCGAATTAACGCCATCGCATCATTTACTTCTGCCAGTTGTTCATCCATATACTCCAAGCTTTCCTGGAATGACTCCGTCCCCGGCATGGTCTGGATGCGTTTCAAATCCACCATGATTGATAAGATATCGGTGTTCATACTGCCTGCCGCCACAGCCACTTCACGATCATTCATGGACATCGTTAAATCATTATGCATGACTTGCAGGCCTTGCAAGGTGAAAAGCCATGAAGCCGTCAGCAAGCTCGCCGTCAGCAATAACGTTGCAGCAATCTTTTGCCAAATTTTCATACGGCTGAGCACATTCATTTTTTGCAGCAGGCTTTGTTTGCCCAGCACCACTTTGCCAGCATTAATATCGGCATAGAGCTTACCGGCAAATTCAACACTGGCACGATCCGGCTTGGTACGCACCGAGACATAACCGCTAATCTTCCCTTCCTTGAATGTCGGTGTCACATTGGCTTGCACCCAATAAAAATCACCATTCTTGCAACGATTTTTCACAAAGCCCGTCCACGGCTCTCCAGCCCGGAT
The DNA here is from genome assembly GCA_964552605.1 of uncultured Zetaproteobacteria bacterium. GTDB lineage: Bacteria > Pseudomonadota > Zetaproteobacteria > Mariprofundales > Mariprofundaceae > Mariprofundus. Next base: position 1,919 of record CAZKHV010000247.1, read on the forward strand.
GGTATCCCACAACCATTGAAAGGCTGAAGCTGGCATATCCGGATGTCGAATAAGATTATGATTTTTACCAATCAGTTCTTCACGCGAAAAGCCGGAAATATCAATGAAGTCCTGATCCACTTCAGTGATAATCCCTTTCAGATTTGTCTCCGAAATGATGACCTGATCATCCTTCATCATGACTTCATTGTTGGTTACCGGTTGGTTGTTTC
>CAZKHV010000248.1:0-2120 GCA_964552605.1 uncultured Zetaproteobacteria bacterium
TGAGAAAACGCACCGCACCGTACGTCCAGATTGCCGTAGCCAAGGGAGGCAACCAGAAAAACAACAGTGCCACCACACCCCAAAGTAACAAACCCAGCAAGGGACGCATCGAGTTGAGCAAGCTTTGCGTTATCATCGGTAACCAGGCCGATTCCGGTTCGTTTACCTGGCGACCGGCAATCGCCTCTGTACGCATGGCCAGCAAATCCAGCCAGGGTGCGGAAACAGCTGAACCCAACGTAACAAAACTGACAATGCCGCACAGCACCGCCAACACAAATGCCAGCCCCCAAAGCAGCCACGATAGCATTTGCAAATACCAAGCATCACCCTGCGGAATCCACAAACCCACCACATAATCCAGCAACCAGAACACACCACTGCCCAAGACAAGCATCAACACCAGCAACAAGGCCAGCATGCGCCACAACACGGCTCTTAATTCAGCCCGTGCCAGCAATAAACGCATGCCGCTCAATAAGGTCAACGCACCATGAATCATATGTTTAACTCCAAATCCGACACAACCAACTCCGCCGCCAGCCGATCTTCATCCGCCACCAACACCCGCGCATCCATCACCGTCGGCAATGGCATGAGCGCATTCATGCCTGCGTTATCGACACGAAATCGAATGTTTCGTGACTCCAGTGCATCACTAAGGATTTGAATACTGACAGGGTCGGAAATGCGTATAAGTTCAATCATGGGCACCACACTAAAAACATTATCGTTTAGCGTCACCCACCAATTCGCCAGCTATTGCATCAACACCTGAACGCACGGATTGAATCCAGCAACGCCGATTATTCAAGAAAGCCTACAAATGGTGCCAGGCTCACATACAAGACAAACAACGATGCCATCAGCAGTAAAATAAACTGAGCCGGATTCTGACTGATTTTATCCACCACCGTCGTGTGCCGTCCCGCCTCTTTATCCTGCTGATGTTCAGCTTGCGCTCGTCTTGCCCGCTCTTTCTGATAATGCACCATCAAGCCCTGAGCCTGCTCCAAATCAGCTGCATCATGAATCCAGATTGCGGGTACCGAGATGCCCCAGCCTCCGGCCTCGGTTTCATAAAATGCAATCTCATGCTCATCCAACAACAGCCGAATATCTTCAGCCTCGTCATCCGGCACGCCCCTCAATTTGAATAATTTAACAGCCATTGTTTCATTCCTTCATTGATCAACAAACGTTTATCGACAAACTATTTTCCGCCACACTAATCTGCAATTCCCAAACTGGACAACAGAAGCCACAAAACAGTCATATTTGACACCAATTGAATGCTTTATTATTGTGTATAATTATTATACACGGACGCGGTCATGGCTCATCGCGTAAATTTTGTATTGGATAATCATGTTTGGGATGCCCTACAAGATATCCCAAAAGGAGAACGCAGTAAGTTCGTAAACCATGCCGTAGGAAATGATCTACAGGCATGTAGGCGAAAAAAAAGAAGTGATGGCTATGAGATCAATTGCGTGCTGAAATGACGCCTGCTGATGGCACATCAGAAGCATGGATAAGACAAGATAGGGATCATCATTGAAAACAATAATCCCTGATGCTTCTGTATTATTAAAATGGGTTATACCGCCAGCAAACGAATACCATGTTGAGCAAGCCATGCAAACCGCTACCGTTCAACTGGTCTCACACTTTCAGGTGACGTTTTATGATGCAGCTTATCACGCTCTGGCGATTGAGCAGGATGGTTTTTTCGTGACTGCTGATGAGAAATATATCCAAAAAGCTGGCTCTGCCGGGCATATCGTTCACTTGAAGGATTGGACAAGTTGATCCACATTCCAATGAACTGACCAAACACGGCAGCAATCACTGACAACTCTTGTCACCCCGCCGCCATTTCACCAATGTTCCAAACGTTTTCTTCTGGCATGCACATTGCATTAACAACATCATCACGACATGTGATGACTACACCACAAAAGGAGAAAGAATCTTATGATTAATCTTTCAAAACAAGAAAAAGGCTTCACGCTGATCGAATTGATGATCGTAGTTGCCATCATCGGCATCCTGGCCGCAATCGCTATTCCACAGTTCTCAAGCTACCGTGTAAAAGCATTCAACAGCTCTGCTCAAGC
>CAZKHV010000249.1:0-2116 GCA_964552605.1 uncultured Zetaproteobacteria bacterium
ATGGCAATTATCCTTCCCTGGACTCAATTTTAATGAATACATGAGCTTCGGTCGTCTGCGCCCCTTGCACACCAATGCCGTTATTTTCGCATTCGGCGGCTGCACACTGATGGCGACAGCCTTCTATATTGTTCAGCGTACCTGCGCGGTTCGTTTATGGAGCGACAAAATGGCCTGGTTCACCTTTTGGGGCTGGAACCTGGTTATTGTAGCCGCAGTCATATCCTTTCCGATGGGTTGGACGCAAGGTAAGGAATACGCCGAACTGGAATGGCCGATTGATATTCTCATCGCAGTCGTCTGGCTTTCCTATATGTTTAATTTCATCATGACGATTGTAAACAGAAAGGTCTCACATATTTATGTCGCCAACTGGTTCTTCCTCGGCATGATGATCATGATCACCTATTTGCATGTGGTAAACTCGTTAGCTGTACCTGTCACCTTGACCCACTCCTACTCCATCTATTCCGGTGTTCACGATGCCATGATTCAATGGTGGTGGGGTCATAATGCGGTGGGCTTCTTCCTGACTGCCGGCTTTCTCGGCATCATGTATTATTTTATTCCCAAACAAGCCGATTTGCCGATTTACTCGTATCGTTTATCCGTGCTGCATTTCTGGGCTCTGATGTTCGGTTATGTATGGCTCGGCGCTCATCACCTGCAATACACCGCCTTACCGGATTGGGCTGGTTCACTCGGTGCAGCAGTATCGATTGCCATGATCATTCCATCCTGGGGTGGTGCGATCAATGGCCTGATGACCTTATCCGGCGCATGGGACAAGTTGCGTGATGATTATGTCCTGCGTTTCATGGTCGTATCTCTCGCCTTCTACGCCATGTCTACCTTTGAAGGGCCGGTGATGTCACTCAAAACCGTCAATGCGCTGTCGCACTACACCGATTGGACCATCGGTCATGTGCATTCCGGTGCGCTCGGTTGGGTGGCAATGGTCTCGGTTGGTGCTATCTATCATCTGGTGCCACGTTTATGGAAAACAGATATTCACTCGGTATCACTGGTCAACACCCACTTCTGGATTCACACCATCGGCACCGTGATTTACATCTGTGCGATGTGGGTATCCGGCATCATGCAGGGTTTAATGTGGCGTGCTACCGACGACTACGGCAATTTAGTCTACACCTTTGCTGAAACAGTCGTGGCCATGCATCCGTATTATGTACTGCGCTCCGTCGGTGGACTGCTTGTCCTGCTCGGATCATTGATCATGTTATACAACATCGTGATGACCATTAAAAAAACCGACAGCCAAAGCACCGCGACTGCGGCACGGGCATAGGGGGAAATCATGGGACTAAAACGCATTATTGGTAATTTCTTCGATCGCTCAATTGATCCGCAAAAACGGCGCGAGAAGAAATCCTTACAGGAAAAAATGGAACAAAACATCCTCGGCCTGATCATCATGGTTGCCATTGTGGTTTCTATCGGCGGTATCGTTGAAATTGTGCCGCTATACTACCTGGACAACACCATTGAAAAACTGAGCAAAGAAGAGGATAGCATTCGCCCCTATACGGCACTTGAGCAGGAAGGTCGCGATGTCTATATCCGTGAAGGCTGCTATCTCTGCCATTCACAAATGATTCGCCCATTCCGTGATGAAAAAGAACGTTATGGCCACTACTCGCTGGCGGCAGAATCGAAATACGATCATCCCTTCCAATGGGGCTCCAAACGTACTGGCCCTGATCTGGCGCGTGTGGGCGGTAAATATTCCAATGCTTGGCAACGCCAGCACTTGCGTGCACCGCGTTCCCTGGTACCTGAATCGGTGATGCCCAACTATTCTTTTTTTGAAGACCACATCATTGATGAAAGCCTGACAGAAAGGAAATTACGCGCGCTCGCCATGGTTGGCGTTCCCTACACCGAAGCGGATTTCGCAGGTGCCGCAGCAGCAGTGCATGGCAAAACAGAAATGGATGCCATGATCGCCTATCTGCAAGTGCTCGGCACCATGGTCAACTTCGAGAAAGGAAAAGATTATCGTGAATAGTTTACGCGAATTCTTTGCCACCGACTGGGATGCTATAGCAATTCATGAATTGAATTACCCTTCGCCATTCCCGTGAAAACGGGAATC
>CAZKHV010000250.1:0-2114 GCA_964552605.1 uncultured Zetaproteobacteria bacterium
TTGATGAAGAATCACATGGTGATCTTGGGCTGGTCGCCAGCTTCGCCGTATATTTTGGATCAATTGCGTATTATTTCTGATCGTACATTTACGCGATTGAAGGTGGTGCTGTTGCATCATGCCGACCGGCCACCCAAGGAATTGATTGATCAGAAGTGGATTACGTACCGTCAAGGTCAGATTGATTCCTCGCATGATTTGCAGAAAATTAATATTTCGGAAGCCAAGCAGGGTTTGATGGTGTTGCCAACAGAAGAGACAGAATCGGTCTCTTTGTCGCATTCGTTTTATAATATGATTGCGGTGCGCACAGAGAGTAAGCATCTCAAGCTTAGTATCGCTATTCCGGGTATGGATTATCCTCGCTTGGATTCGCATCAACATATGTTGCAAGTGGGTTGGGATAATACGGGTCATTATAATGAACCGACTGTGGTGATGTCGGAAGCCGATTTCAGAGCAACGGCATTGTGCAATATCTTGCGTTACAGTGACTTTGATCAGGTGTTGCAACGCTTGATGATTCCGGAGTTGATGGATGAATCGTCTACCCATCTGGTGAATTGGGATGCCGAGTTAAAACGCAATGAAAGCAATGCCTGGGAATTGTTCACACCGGATGGTAAGCATGGTTCGGATGTATTGGCTGTGCAGGGGCAATTGTTTGCGCGCGGCGTGCTGCTGTTTGCAATTATTACAGAAGATTGGGAGGCCTTACCTCTTTATGCTTTGGACGATCAATATGTTGAATCGTTGAAAGTGCAGGCATTGATTGGTGTGGCGATCAGTGAATCGGCGATTTATGACGAAACTATGTACTGTGTGCGCCAGCCGGAAGTCTTATCGAGCGACCCTGAAGATCCGCTGGCTGTCGCCAGACTGTGTCCGGATGATTTGGATGAAATGGGTCTGAGTTTGAACGAAACGGAAGATAAAATGCAATTGCTGGTGATGGGATGGGTGGGCAGTTTGCCATTGCTATTGAAGCGATTGTTGCGTTTTTACCATGAGCTTGATTTGGTTATTTTTGACGATTTGACTCCGGAACAGGGTAAAAGTGAACAAGCATACTTAGAGCGTAGATTGGCAGAAGAGCCAGGTTTGGAAGATTTGGTAACGATCCATATTGAAGCGTGGAACTTTAATAATATGGAGCGTTTGCGCAGTTTTGTGGTGAAGTCGAATCATGTGATCTTGTCGCGACCCAAAGAAATGCATGATTCAGCCTATGCCATGATTACCACTGTGTTGTCACATATTATCACCATTTGCAGAGATGAAGATGTGCAGCCGCAAGTATTTCCTATGTTGGATAATCGTGAGCAAGCTGGCTTGTTGCAAAAAGAATTGAGCCATTATGAGTTGCCGACTGAAGTGCATGTCACCGTGCCAAATGAATTTTATGGTGTGTTTGTAGCGCATACATCGTTTCATATGTACGCAGTTGAAAAAGAAGAAGATTATCAGAGTAAGCGTGCTTTCCGTCATGCCTTGAGTAAGTTGATGTCGGATTCCGGTGAAGATGCGGATATGGGCTTGAAGATATTGAAAGTATCCGAGCCGTTGCCGGAAGATCCCATGGTGCTGTTTTACAGTTTGCGAGCGGCAGGTTATACATGGCTTGGCTACACCATGAATAGCGCCTATAAAAAGGAAGATCGTATCGGACGCACGATCGATTCCTTGTTTCCACGTCAAACTGAATTCACATGCCATCGTCAAAATCAGATTGTGATCAATCCGAATGGTAATCCCTATTCCCAGCGGGCATGGATGGATCGCCGGGATGAAGTGATCGAGTTGATTACACTGGGCGGAGATGATGATGTTGAATTGTTCTAAGCTGCTTGTTTGGCGGTTGTTTGATGCATGCATAGTTGTTGGCCTGACAGTTGCTTAACGAGTATAAATAAATATGGAATTGAAGTTTGGAGGCTGCAAATGGCAAAGATTTTAATCGTGGATGATATGGCAAGTATGCGGAAAATGGTTGCTTTTACATTGGAAAGTGCTGGCCATGAAGTGGTTCAGGCTGATGATGGTGATGTAGCCCTTGGAATTGCTAAAGAACAGGATGGATTCGCGCTGGTGATTACCGATGTCAATATGCCGAA
>CAZKHV010000251.1:0-2109 GCA_964552605.1 uncultured Zetaproteobacteria bacterium
TATGGTGATAAAGTTGGTAAATGCAGGCTTTGGCGTGCGGCCAACTGCCCGCGCTTTAGTTTGTTTCTCTCTTCATGTCACCGCTACGCAGTTTGAACAAATAGTCCTTGAGTGCTACAGCCACCTTATCTTGAAGCAAGTACAGCGCCAAAAAGTTAGGAAATGCCATCGATAACAATAATAAATCAGAAAAATCCAGAATATTTCCGGCACTTACCAAGGATGCCAGGACAATAAACATCAGAAATATAATGCGATACAGCATGGAAAACTGTTCACCAAATACGTATGTCCAGCAGCGCTCGCCATAATACGACCATGAAATCATGGTGCTGTAGGCAAATAATACCACCGAGACAGACAGAATAATCGGAAACCAGGAAACCACCGAACCAAAGGCCACAGCAGTCAGAGCAGCTCCCTTGCTGGCTTCAACCAGTGCATGATGTTCCGGTGCGTTGTACACGCCGGTTAGAATAATCACCAAGGCAGTCATGGTACAGATGATGACGGTATCGATAAACGGCTCATACAAAGCAACAAAACCCTGCCTTACCGGATATTTTACCGCTGCTGCAGAATGTGCGATGGCCGCAGAGCCAATGCCCGCCTCGCTCGAAAAAGCGGCGCGTTTGAAGCCTTGCACCAATACCCCGATGAAACCGCCCGCCACCGCAGTCGGCGCAAACGCTTCTGTAACGATCAGGATCAAAGCATCCGGAATGGCTGCAGCATGGCTGAATATAATCCACAAACAGGTCGATAAATAAATCAATACCATGGTCGGTACAATGGCTTCTGCGGCATGGGCAATGCGTTTAATGCCACCGATAATCACCAAGCCCACAGCGCCGGCCATCAACACACCAAACACCCATGGATAATGACTGAAAAAAGGTAATTCGTTTTGTACTGCCCCTAAGGCCTGAGAAACTTGAAAGGCATTGCCGCCGCCGAGTGAGGCACCGACACACAAGACTGCGAACAATACGGCCAATGCTTTACCTGTACCCACCATTCCTTTTTCGGCAAAACCACGCGATAAATACTGCATGGCACCACCCATCACACGACCGTCCGGCCTGAATTCGCGGTACATTTGCGCCAGTGTTACTTCGGTGAACTTCGCTGTCATGCCGAAAAAACCGGCCACAATCATCCAGAATGTTGCGCCCGGCCCGCCGATACTGATGGCGATTGCTACGCCCGCGATATTACCGAGCCCAACGGTGGCCGATAAGGCAGTCGTTAAAGCCTGAAACGGGGATACTTCACCCTTATCTTCCGGTGATTGGTATTTACCACGAATCACCTGAAAAGCATGGCCCATCATGCGCACGTTGATAAAACCGAATCGGCAGGTGAGATAAACTGCGCCGATAATCAACCAGGCCACAATAAACGGCATCACCGCCTCCCCCGGCATCACATCGAAAAACAACACACGGGCTAGGTATTCGTTGATCGTACTAAAAAAAGCATCGATTTCGGGTGCAGCTTCTGCCTGTGCAAACGCCAGCGTTGCAGGCATCAAGAGTGCCAGCAATAATAAAACACGAGAAAATGTTTTCATTCCCCCTCCTCTTCAACGAAACCTTAGTTCACTACAGTAGCATCCCTACATGCAATTATCTGCGTTCATCCATGCTTGCTCAGATTATTCTTCTGTATCCTCAAAAAACCAGCGCACTTCCGATAAATCATCGCGGATGGGCGCAGCAGGCAAATTACGCACCACTTCACGACCATAGCTTTTGCCATACAAACGCGAATCCAGCAACGCCATCACACCACGATCCTGCATGGAGCGAATCAAGCGGCCTGTACCCTGCCGCAATACCGCAATCGCTTCTGGCAACTGGATGTCACTAAACCCACGCCCACCGTTTTCTTCACATTTTTTGATGCGTGCTTTTAATAACGGATCATTCGGTGGCGTGAACGGCATTTTATCAATAATCACCAGACTCAATGCTTCACCGGGTACATCGACCCCCTCCCAGAAACTGCGCGTGCCACAGAGCACGGAATGGGTATCCGTGCGAAAGGTTTCAAGAATCGCATCGCGACTGCCACTCTCGCCTTGAATCAACACATTCCACGGCAAAC
>CAZKHV010000252.1:0-2104 GCA_964552605.1 uncultured Zetaproteobacteria bacterium
CCTGCACTGATTGCATACGGTGATCATGATGAAATTATTCCTAAGCAGGCGGTGCTGGAAGCCTTTGCTCGTTTGGACAAGAAATCGCATCAACAACGTTTATATGTGTATAAACATGGTTATCATATGTTGTTACGGGATTTGCAGGCCAAGGTCGTCTGGCAGGATATGGTGGCCTGGATGCGCAATCGATCTGCCGTATTGCCATCACAGCAACAGGGATTATCGACCGTTATTCAATAATAATCGACTGACACATCAGAAAAGCCGGAGATTAATCCTTAGCCGCTTCAATTAAATCATGCGGCATGGTCACTAGGACAGAGCAAGGCGCATGAGCTACAACACGCTCCACGATTGCTCCCACCAGCATGTGTTGCAATACACCTTTTTCATCATGTCTGCCGATGACAATCAAATCGGCTGGCATGGCCTTGGCAAATTCACAAATACTACCCGCTATACCAGCATTCGATTCCTCCAAGTGTAAGATCGCATCTGGAGCACTGGCTTCAGCTTGTGCTTTCAGTTGATCCAAAAGCCGGGCATGATGATCATCGTCCACATCCTTTAACGGCAACGCTGAAACCATGTCTGTTTCAAAATACGCTGCTGTTTGCATGACATGCAAGAGATGAATTTCAGCATCGAACTTCTCAGCTAAGATCGCCGCGCGTCGCAAGGATTCATTTGATTGCGTTGAAAAGTCTGTCGCCACCAGAATCTTATTATGTTTAACCATAGATGCCGCTCCCATGCACGCGATCAATCATTAATTTGTGGGTTTGATACGTGCGATAATATTATGTCCCTGACGTTGATGCAGAATCACAGCCAGAATATGTGCAGCAAGTAAGGCTTCTAAAGCACCAACCAATAATTCATGTGTTTCCGCCACCAGTTCAATTAAATCCGTCTGTGGAGCTGTTTGGCTCCAGCCAAAATATAAAATACTGCCGGTAATCCCCATGCCGATACCAGCCAGCACGATAAAACCATGCACACTGCGCGCTACCGTTTCACCCTCTTCCGGTGGTGCCAGTTTGGCTTGTTTCCAGCCGGCCATTTGCAGCTTTGTTTCGGCCAGCAACTGTTTGCGGCCATCGGCAAATATCCACGGCACTAGATTGCGCCAATTGGCTCCGGGCAAGGATGTCATCGCCAGCATGATGCGAATCAATAATAGACCAGCAATAACCAGCCCCAGGATTTCATGCACTTCAAAACCGAGCGTTTCTTCGACCGGAGCACCGGGGATGGCCGATGCATCGCTTTCATGTGCAAAGGCTGGTGCAATGAATGACAAACCAGCGACTGGCGCATGCATATCTTCAACTTCAGGTACATCCATCAGCTCACCAATAGCCAGCTGAGTCAGCATGCAAAGCGCCAGAATACTATGCAATAAACGAATCGGTTTGGCGTAATTTTCTGCTGTCATATTATGCTCCGGTTATCTTGTTCATACGCAGACGCAGGGCATTCAGCTTAATAAAGCCGCCCGCATCTTTTTGATCATACGCCCCTTCATCATCTTCAAAGGTACACAAACGTTCATCGAATAAGGATTGATCCGAACGACGACCCACCACATCAACATTGCCCTTGTACAATTTCAGCCGCACATCACCATTAACGGTGACCTGAGATGCATCAATCGCCTGTTGCAGCATGATGCGCTCCGGTGCGAACCAATAACCATTATACACCAGCTTGGCATAACGCGGCATGAGCTCATCTTTTAAATGCGCAGCTTCCCGATCCAGTGTAATCGATTCAATGGCGCGGTGGGCGCGCAGCATGATGGTGCCGCCCGGCGTTTCGTAACAGCCGCGTGATTTCATGCCGACGAATCTATTTTCGACAATATCAATACGGCCAATGCCGTGTTTACCACCGATGCGGTTAAGTTCGGTGAGCACTTCGGCCGGTGTCATGCTCACGCCATTGATAGCGACGATATCACCGGATTTATAACTCAGTTCGATGTATTCAGCTTGATCGGGTGCGTTTTCCGGCGACACACTCCAGCGCCACATTGATTCGGATGGTTCACACCATGGGTCTTCCAGATCGTAACCTTCATAGGAAATATGCAATAAAT
>CAZKHV010000253.1:0-2093 GCA_964552605.1 uncultured Zetaproteobacteria bacterium
GCCCTCTCCCCCATTCTTATCGATGCGACAGCGCTGCTCCGATGCAAGTTGGGGCACATTCTCGTTCAATGTTGCCAACACCAAGCACAGCCGCAAAACACAGCCGCATAATGGTGTCAGCATAATGGTTGACAGTTTTAGTCGGGATTACGACGATGCGAGTTTGAATGGAGGTTTAACATGGTTTCCGAAGCGGATGTACTCAAAGCACTGGCTGTTATTATTGATCCTGATTTTAATCAAGACATTGTCTCGCTCGGTTTTGTCAAAAATATTGCCATCAGCGCAAGCTCGGTTTCTCTCACCATCGAATTAACCACCCCTGCCTGCCCCGTCAAAGAAGAGTTTCAACGTCAGGCCGATGCCGCACTATTAGCATTGCCCGGCATCACGGAATCCAACATCACCATGAGCTCCAAAGTAGCACCCGCCAAGAGTAACAATGGCATCCCCGGCGTTGCTAATATTATTGCCGTGGCATCCGGTAAAGGCGGTGTCGGCAAATCCACCACCACCGTCAATCTCGCTGTTGCCATGGCACAAACCGGTGCCCGTGTCGGCCTGCTCGATGCCGATATTTATGGCCCGTCAATCCCACGCATGATGGGTTTAAGCGGTAAAAAACCACAAGTGGATACGCAAACAAAAAACATCATACCATTAGAAAACTATGGTCTTAAAACCATGTCCATCGGTTATCTGGTGGAAGAAGAGCAAGCCATGATCTGGCGCGGAGCGATGGTTGCCGGCGCGTTAAAACAATTATTAACCGAAGTGGAATGGGGAGAACTCGATTACCTGTTTATCGATATGCCTCCAGGCACGGGGGATGCGCAGCTCACCCTGACCCAATCCGTACCGGTCACAGGTGCGGTACTCGTCACCACGCCGCAGGACATCGCTCTCATCGATTGCCGCCGTGGCATCGATATGTTTCAGAAAGTCCATGTACCCACACTCGGCATCGTGGAAAACATGAGTCAGTTCATCTGCCCGCATTGCGGCGAATCCTCAGCCATCTTTTCCGAAGGTGGCGCCGAACGCCTAAGTCAGGAACAGAACTCCGAAGTCTTGGCACAGATTCCTCTGGATATAAAAATCCGCCAAAATGCCGATGAAGGCACCCCCATTGTCGCCGCCATGCCCGATTCCGATCAGGCCAAAATCTATCAGGATCTGGCCGGTGCAGTGGCACGTAAAATAAGCATCTTAAATCGTCGACAGGTGAATATTCCCATTATTATGCAGGGGTAGAACACTCGGGCTTATTCCGTTAGTTCTGAAAGAAGTGCTGATTTATTGCATCCGGCAAGAAACCAGCTCGCAAAGACAAAACGCAGTTTTACCTTTGCTTGCAAATCAAACGCTTACGAGCCTGACGGGAAACCCCATCCATGGTATGCACAAAAAAAACCAGAACAAATCACAGCCTTTCCTTAATCATTCCACCGTCACCGACTTGGCCAAGTTACGCGGTTGATCGACATCGGTACCTTTCGACAAAGCCACTTCATAAGCCAATAACTGCAAGGGCACGCAGACCAACAGCGGTGTAGAGAAATAATCACCTTCCGGCACACCCAAAACGCAATCCACATCATCCGGCCACTGCTCTTCGGGCAGATCAGTCAGCAGGATCACTTTGGCACCACGCGCCTGCACTTCCTTGAGGTTGGAAAGTACTTTATCCAACTGGTATTGCTGTGGCGCAATTACAATGACCGGCAGCTTATTATCAATCAAGGCAATCGGGCCGTGTTTCATTTCACCTGCGGCATAACCTTCGGCATGCAGATAGGAAATCTCCTTGAGCTTTAAAGCTCCTTCCAGAGCCAGTGGGAAACATGGGCCACGACCGAGAAACAATGAACCCCGTGCTTCAGCGAACAATGGAACGACGGCGCTGATCGCAGCAGTCTGTTGCAATAGCTGTGATACACCATCCACACTGCGCCACAAATTGGCGATATGCGATTCAAACTCCGGCTGATCCATCACTTCACCACGGCGAGCCATGGATAGCGCCAGCAGTGCCAACACAGCCAGTTGCGCCATGTATGCCTTGGTCGAGGCCACACCGATTTCAGGACCTG
>CAZKHV010000254.1:0-2082 GCA_964552605.1 uncultured Zetaproteobacteria bacterium
GCTAGTCTGCGCGACCCTTTTGGCAGAGAGACAAAATCAGAGATTATTCGAGGTAGTATCCATGTTAGCGCGTACATATTGTGGTGATTTTCGCAAAACACATTTAAGGCAACAGGTTCGTTTGAATGGTTGGGTTGAAACCAATCGGGATCATGGCGGTGTGATCTTTCTCGATGTGCGTGATCGCTCTGGCATTGTGCAGGTGGTGGCGCATCCCGATACTCCTGAAATGCATGCGCTGGCTCATTCGATGCGCCAGCAGAATGTGATTGAAGTGATTGGTGAAGTGATTCCGCGTGATGCGGATGCGATGAATCCGAAGCTTGCAACTGGTGAGATCGAAGTGAAAATCATCAGCCTGACCGTATTGAATCGGGCTGAGACTCCCCCGTTTGCGATTGAAGATGATTGCAATACCGGCGAGCAGCATCGCCTTGAATACCGTTATCTGGATTTGCGTCGTCCATGTATGCAGAAAAATCTGATGTTGCGCCATAAAGTGACTCATGCCGCACGCAACTATCTGGATACACAGAACTTTCTGGATGTCGAAACTCCGATCTTGAATAAATCGACACCGGAAGGTGCGCGCGACTATCTGGTGCCTTCCCGCATTTATCCGGGCTCGTTTTATGCTTTGCCGCAGAGCCCGCAACTCTTTAAGCAGCTGTTGATGGTCGCTGGTATGGATCGTTATTATCAAATTGCGCGTTGTTTCCGTGATGAAGATTTGCGTGCCGATCGTCAGCCTGAATTTACCCAAGTCGATCTGGAAATGTCCTTTGTAACACAGGATGAGATCATGGCCGTGGCTGAAGGCTTGATCGGTTCGATGTTTGCTGCCGGTATGGATGAAGCAATTCAGGCGCAATTTCCACGCATCACCTATGCGGAAGCGATGGATAAATACGGCTTGGATCGCCCTGATGTGCGTTTTGGGCTGGAGCACATCGATGTGACTGATCTGATGACATCAGTGGATTTCAAGGTATTCAGTGGTCCGGCCAACAATGGTGGCCTGGTGAAGGTGATCCGTGTGCCAAACGGGTGTAGTCAGTTAAGCCGTAAGAAGATTGATAATTATACCAAGTTTGTGTCCATCTACGGCGCGAGGGGCTTGGCATATATCAAGGTGAACGATAAAGATGATATTCCGGGCGGCTTGCAATCACCGATTGTGAAAAATCTGTCGGAAGATGTCCTGAAAGCTTTGCTGGAGCGCACTGGTGCTGAAAATGGTGATTTGCTGTTCTTTGGTGCCGATACGAAAGAAGTGGTAAACAATGCTTTGGGTTATTTGCGTGTGGAACTGGGTAAAGATCTGGGACTGTATGATGCCAAATCGAACCAGTTCGTCTGGGTGGTGGATTTTCCGATGTTTGAATGGGATGCCGAAAACAAACGTCCACAAGCCCTGCATCATCCGTTCACAGCACCGTATCCGGAAGACTTGGATAAGCTGGAAACAGCGCCGCTTGAGATGCGTTCACAGGCTTATGATCTGGTTTGGAATGGTACAGAAATCGGCGGTGGTTCGATTCGTATTCATGATGCCGGTGTACAAGCACGTGTATTGAAAGCACTCAATATTTCCGATGAGGAAGCCAATGATAAATTTGGTTTCTTGCTCAATGCTTTGAAATACGGTGCGCCGCCACATGGTGGCTTGGCGTTTGGTCTGGATCGTGTGCTCAGTTTGATGGTGGGCGCAGAATCGATTCGTGATGTGATTGCCTTTCCTAAAACTCAGCGTGCCGCTGATCCGATGGCCGATTCACCGAATGAAGTGGCGGATGCGCAGTGGCAGGAACTGGGCTTGCGTAAACGCAGAACCATTCAGGATAAGGCATAGCTTCGTTTGGATGTGTGGACTTGGCTAAAGGCTTTGCGTTGACATGGCAAAACAAGCAGCAGATTATGCAGTGATGAAAGGACTGTTGTTGATACCTTTATTGCTCTTGGCCGCCTGTGTGATGAAGCCGCCAGCCCAGGAAATGTCCGATGCGCGCTCTGCCATCAAAATGGCGCAAGAGTTGCCCGGCCACGGGCATAAGGCCGATGTGTATTTAAAGAGTGCCGAGA
>CAZKHV010000255.1:0-2069 GCA_964552605.1 uncultured Zetaproteobacteria bacterium
GCCGAATGATGCCTTTGCCCGGCATGAGCAGCAAGCTCAGATTATCCCTAAACCACCCTTGAACCCTATTTTTTATATGTGTTTGGTGACCTTCACAGCAGTTTCCAGAGCCGTTTCCCCTTGTATAACACCTGCTCCCAACGCGATACATTACCTTCCGGCGTTTCCGTTGCGCCCGAGATAAAGTAGCCGCCTCGGTGCATACTGCGCGCGATACGATCCACCACCTTGGCGCGCTCTTCCGGTGTAAAATAAATCAACACATTACGGCAAAACACCACATCGAACGGCCCATACTTACGCACATTCATCACCAAGCGGTCTTCTACCAGGTTCGCATGCGTGAAATTCATCATCTTTTTCAATTCCGGCCGCACATTCCAGCGGGTACCATCCTGTTCAAAAAAACGCACCAGCTGCTTGATCGGCAAGCCCCGCTGTACTTCCATCTGGCTGTACACACCGGCATTGGCTTTTTCTACCGCCTTGGCAGAAAAATCTGTACCCAGGATATGAACACGTCCCGCCCCCGGGACACTCTCGCTTGCAGTCATGGCAATCGAGCACGCCTCCTGCCCGGTCGATGATGCCGCTGACCAGACATTAATTTTACCATTGGCTCCCTTGGCAGCCGTCAGTTCAGGAAAAATCAAATCACGCAATGCATCAAACGGATACTGGTCGCGAAAAAACAAGGTTTCGTTGGTGGTCATCGCATCAAGCACCTGCCGCGCCAGATCACCATCAGGCTGCCTGCGCAAGGTTTTCGACAAGGCATTCACATCATCCAAACCATGCTCGCGCAACAAGCGCGTCATACGCGATTTAATCAAATACTGTTTATCATCATTTAAAGCTAAACCAATTTTCCGCAGCAAGAATTCCTGCATGAATTTAAATTCGAGAGGTTGCATGAACACCTCCTTTTGATGTTAATTCGTTTAAAACGCCAGCGATTTTATCCAATGCCAGAACCGAATCCGCAGCCCCAACCTTCACTGTAGCACCTGGCATGCCCCACACCGCACTGCTGGCCTCATCTTGAGCCAACACATAACCATGGCTTTGTTTGATTTTTTTTGCTCCATCGGCTCCATCCACACCCATGCCAGTCAATACAACAGCCAGTGTTTTCACCATTGGCGCTAGCTTTGCCAAAGCATAAAACGTTCGATCCACGGCAGGCTTGCAATGATGCAACTTCGGCCCGTCCAGCAACTGAATAGCCATTTTCATACCTTTTCGAACCACTTCCATGTGAATTTCTCCCGGTGCCAAATACACATGCCCTTTCTCCAACAGCATTCCATCTTCGGCCACACAGCATGCCAGTTGTGAATCCTTGGCCAGACGCGATGCCAGACTCTGCACAAACAATTTGGGCATATGCTGTGTAATCACAACAGGTACAGACAAATCTGCCGGCAACGCTGCAATCACTCGGCTCAAAGCGGCAGGCCCCCCGGTACTGGAACCAATCGCTATAATGTCCGGACGAAATGCTATCGGTGCCTTAAAAGCAACAGCCTTCACAGGCGTTACTGGCTCCTTCACACGCGTCACTTGTGCCACACTTTGCACCACCCGCGAACATTGCCTCAAACACTCGGTCAGATCCTTCTCAGCATCCGCGCTCGCGGCATTCGGCTTGATAATAAAATCACATGCCCCTGCCGCCAATGCTTCAAGCGTGCGCTCAGCATTGGTTTCGGTTTCACTGGAAACGACAATCACCTTGGTCTGCGGTGCATCACGTTGCAAGGCCCGCAACACTTCGATGCCATGCATTCGCGGCATTTCCATATCCAAGGTCACCAGATCCGGTTTCAACTTGGCAATCTTACGCATGGCCATCTCACCATCAACGGCTGCACCCAAGACCTCAATATGATCAATCGAACTCAAACAGCGGCGTAAAAAAGAGCGAAACACTACCGAGTCATCCACAATCAAGGTGCGTAGCAAACGTCTGGAATGAGCCGGTGATTTGGGCTGTTGCGGCGATTTTGCACTCATGCACTGCACTCCAAACCAACAATATTCAATTTACTGGCTACCATTTCTTTATC
>CAZKHV010000256.1:0-2062 GCA_964552605.1 uncultured Zetaproteobacteria bacterium
ATGCGAATCTCCGGTGTGCATACGCTGGCGGGGACATCGGCCAGTAGTTGGCTAAAGCTTTGCCCTGTATCAGCCAGCATTTGCATGATGCGCGCACCCGCGTAGGTGGCATCATCAAAACCGAAAAAACGATCGGCAAAAAATAAATGGCCACTCATTTCACCGGCTAGAAGCGCACCGGTCTCTTTCATTTTGGCTTTGATCAGCGAGTGGCCGGTGCGCCACATCACCGCAGTGCCGCCAGCTTGTTCAATGGCGTTGTATAACATTTGGGAGCTTTTGATCTCAGAAATAATGGTGGCTCCGGGGTGTTTTTGCAGCAATTGCCGTGCGAGTAAGAGCAGCAATTGATCGCTCCATATTATCGTACCCTGTTCATCAACGATGCCGATGCGATCACCATCGCCATCAAAGGCAATGCCGAGATCGGCTTGATGATGGCGCACGCTGGCAATTAAATCTTCCAGATTTTCGGCGATGGTGGGATCAGGATGGTGATTGGGGAATTGGCCATCGGGCTCGCAATAAAGTTCAATCACTTCGCAGCCAAGCAGGCGGTAGAGCGGGGCAGCAATCACGCCGGAAGGGCCGTTACCGGCATCGATGACCACTTTGAAGCTGCGGGATAATGGGCAGTCGTTCACGATGAAACGATTGTAGTCGTCGGTGATGGAGACAGGCTTGCAACTGCCGAGAGGTCTTGTGTTGCTGTGCTGCTGTTGCATGAGTGTTTTTAAACGTTGAATGTCATCGCCATGCAGACTCGATGTGCCAATCATCATTTTAAAACCGTTGTATTCACTTGGATTGTGACTGGCGGTGACATGGATGCTACCCGCAGTCGGTAACTGATGGACGGCATAATAAGCCATGGGTGTGGGCACGATACCGATATCGAGCACATGCAATCCGGCTTCATTCAGGCCGCGTATCAAGGCTGTTTGCAGAGCCTGCCCGGTTAAACGTACATCACGGCCAACAATGACAGGACGTGTTTCATCGGGCGCTAACATGGCTGCAAAACCCTGACCCAATTGGTAGGCCAGGGTTTCAGTGATGTCGCTACCGGCTATGCCGCGAATATCGTATTCGCGAAAAGTGTGGTGGGGAAACGTATGCTGTGGAAAGGGCGATGAATTCAGAGGAGGCAATGGCATGACTTGGTGATATCTTACTTGGGAGCCAGCATGGATGTTGGATCCAATAAGTTTTGCAATTCATCGGCGGGTAAGATGTTGCTCTCCTGACAGACCTGTCGCACGGTTTTACCCTCGTTGACGGCCTGTTTAGCAATCTGTGAAGCACGATCATAACCGATCACCGGAGCCAGCGATGTTACCATACTCATGCTCCACTCGATTTGCTCGGCACAGCGCTCTTTGTTGGCTTCAAGACCTGCAATACATTTATCGGCAAACATGCGGCAGGCACTACTTAATAAACGTTCGGATTCCAATAGATTGTGTGCAATCACCGGCAGCATGACATTGAGCTCCAACAAGCCGGTGCTCCCAGCCACAGTGATGGTGGCATCGTTGCCAATCACTTGAGCGCAGACCTGTGTCATGGATTCGGCAATCACCGGATTCACTTTACCCGGCATAATGGAGCTGCCCGGTTGCACTGCAGGCACACTAATTTCGCCCAGGCCACAGCGCGGCCCCATATTCAGCAAGCGCACATCATTGGCTATTTTCATCAAGGATACAGCCAGCGTTTTCAGTTGGCCGGATAATTCAATGGCGGCATCTTGTGCAGCTTGTGCTTCGAAATGATTGATGGCTTCGTGAAAAGAAATAGTATACAGACGGGATAATTCAGTGGCCATGCGCTGGCCGAACTCCGGGTGTGTATTTAGCCCTGTGCCGACTGCAGTGCCGCCTTGTGCGAGCTCTGTGATGCGCGGTAAACAGGATTCCAAACGAGCAATGCCCAACTCCAGCTGACGTGCCCAGCCGGATATCTCCTGCCCAAGTGTGACCGGGGTGGCATCCATTAAATGTGTACGACCGATTTTGATGACATCGGCTGTTGCATCGGCTTTCGCTTTGATGGTGTCGAG
>CAZKHV010000257.1:0-2042 GCA_964552605.1 uncultured Zetaproteobacteria bacterium
GACTTCACCTTCAGTGAGGTGCAAGGGCATGGCTCTCACGATGCAAAAGACTCTTTCCTCTCGATGCGAGATAGAGTGGTAGGTTACTCACCGCATATAAGGGTCGAGATGATGCTGGAAGAGAGACATATATCTGAGGTGTTGGAGAAGTTGCGCAGCGCGGTGAAACACAGTCGCGATCAGGGCTCCTACTGGGTCACAGATGTAGAAGACTCAGGTTTTTTGTAAAACAGCGTCTTGTTAACGCGCATGGACATTTAGCGCCCCGTGCTATGCAACATTAGCACAGCCTCATTACTTATACTCAAGAACCGATGCTGGCATTGGATGTAGGCTGTAATCACCTGGTGTGTATGGCATTTTGGAAAATCATGCCCGTCACCTTGTTGGTGATACGTGTTTTTTCGGAACGTTAGACATAGCAAAGGGTTGCGGCATGCGCCACATGTCAATGTTGAGCCTTGGCTTATAACTGTTCGTGGTCTTGGCGCGACAGAAATCCCACCTCCGAAGACTTGTTGTGTATGATATTATTATCTTGAACAGTTATGGTTTGTTTATTTGTTCCAGATTACGGTGCGTCCTACGATAGAAAAGCCTCGCTCAACCATGCGTTTGAGTGTGGCGGGATAGAGTCTGTGTTCCTCTTTCTGAATACGCGCATGCAAGCTATCGCGTGTATCATCATCATGTACGGGTACAATCGCCTGCGCCAGAATCGAGCCGCCATCGAGTACTTCATCGACCAGGTGCACTGTGCAGCCGGAAGCTTTCACACCATAAGCCAGTGCATCTTCCACCGCTTTTGCGCCCGGAAAGGAGGGTAGAATGGCCGGATGAATATTGATAATCCGGCGTGGAAAACGGCACACAAAAAAGCTCGATAAAATGCGCATATAACCGGCCAATACAATCCATTGGCAAGCGTGATGGTCAATCAGATCTGCACAAGCAGCATCAAACTGAGCACGATCCGAATAATCCTTCGGGTTTAAATACACGACATGCTCTACACCCGCATCAGATGCAATTTTCAAGGCTCCGGCATCGGCTTTATCCGATATCACCAAACGCACATCCACCGGACAGCGTCCGGCGGCCATCGCTTCGAGAATAACCTTTAGATTCGTGCCATGTCCGGAGACCATCACAGCAATGGTTTTAGAATTCATAGTTCACCTGTATTTCAATTGATTTTTCGATCATGCTACGCAAGCAACATTTTACCACCGTCATCGTTGAGGTGCTCAATCGTCATCGCGGGCAAGCGAGACTTTCAGCTCATTAGCAACAATCTGGACATCAACCTGCATCGCCCGACAACAGTATTGGCAATCTTCATCATAAGACACCGGATCAATCGTTCGTTCCACGCTAAGTTCATTGTTTTCACCACAATACGGACACTGCACCATGACATATTCTAAAGCATTCATAGCGGCGAAAGCGATTCCTAGACTTGCTTAAAAGCAGGGTCGAACTGTTGGTTCAGATACGCGATAATGTCATTGGTTTCATACAACCAGGTGCTTTGATCGCCCTTATCGATACGTAAACACGGCACTTTGATTTGACCACCTTCCTGCTCCAGAGTATTCCGATGTTCGCCACCCCGCACCTGAGCATCACGATATTCGAGCGGGATATTCAAACGGTGAATGGTACGGCGTGTCTTAATACAAAAGGGACAAGCAAAATATTGGTACACCGACATCGCTTTGGCTTGCTTGTCCACTTTAAGCTGAGCTTCTGCACCGCGTTTGATTTTGCGAGGCCGGGTTAAATAACTGATAAAAGCCATCAATCCCCCCACTCCTTCACGAAAAATTTTGAGCAACAGACGTTTAATCATAATTACACCTCATGGAATAGACGCGTACCATAGCAGTGACTATTGCCAGCGCAAAATGAAAGAGCTCGCTCGGTCTATTGCCAGAGCATCGCGTGGGCATTGAAGTTCTGTGAATCACAAGGCTTGTCGGCTGCTTTCTAGAGTATAGCATTGGCCACTTCATGGGGGCGACTTGGTTTCGACGGAGATA
>CAZKHV010000258.1:0-2037 GCA_964552605.1 uncultured Zetaproteobacteria bacterium
ATCGAACCTTTGCAGGCGCGATTGCCTAGCCAGCGTTCCAGAATGCGCGCCTGGCCACTGCTGCCCGCTTCCGATTCTGCGCCAATCAAACGGCATGTTTCAATCAATTCCAGCACCAGTTCAGCCACCGGCTCAGCCGATAACATGGCTGGAACCGAACGCACACAGCACGATTCATCACCAGTCACATCTATTTCGACACCAAAGCTATGCAACGATGCTGCATGATCATGCAGCCATGCCACCGCTTCACCCGACAATCGTAAGGACACCGGTTCCAGCAACATTTGTGCGGCAATACGTTGGCCACTCAATTGGCTCTTGAGTTTTTCATAGGTCATGCGTTCATGCGCTGCATGTTGATCCACCAGAATCACACCGGCCGCAGTTTGAGCCAGAATATAACAGCGGTGTATTTGCGCCAGAGGCTGACCCAAATCCAATGTTCCATCCCGTTGATAGTCCCCTGCCGGCTCATGCGCTGAAGCGGGGGTAGAAAACAAGATACGTTGAATATCAGCAGGCATGCCTGCTCTCGACGATGATGATGGCGATGATCCCGGCCGAAAATCCCCCGATGAAAAACCAGGCATGGATCCACCAGTCCCAGCATAGGCAGATAATCTCCCGCCGCCATCCGGCAAGCCACCCATACCCCCTCCCATTGCTTGCATGGCCTGATCGGTTGTGGTTGATGCAACCGCTTGTCCCATGCGCTCAATGCCAGCACGAATACAGGCGACGATGCCGGATCGTACAATCTGCGGCGATTTAAAACGCACTTCGCGTTTGGCCGGATGCACATTCACATCGACATCGGCCGGATCAATTTCCAAGCGGATCAAACCAACCGGATAACGATCATGGAACATCACATCGCGGTAACCGGCGCGCATGGCAGCAATCAGTTGCTTATCTCGAATCACCCGGCCATTGACCAGAAACATCATTTTAGTGGAGTCTCGATGATGAAATGTCGGCAACCCCAAATGCGCGCCAATTTGCATGCCCTCGTGTTCAATGGATAATTCGACACTGTTATCGCCAAAGTCATTGCCCAAAATTGCCACCGCACGAGCGCGGGCATCTTGTGCACTAAAATTAAAACGCTGACGACCATCGAGTTCCAGACGCATACCGACCATTGGATTGGCTAGAGCCAAAGCCCGAAACGATTCAACAATCGCAGCCTCTTCGGTTTTATCCGTGCGCATAAAGTTGAGTCGAGCCGGTGTATTCAAAAACAGATCGAGCACTTCAATGCGAGTACCGATACGCGGTGCGGCCGGGCGAGTTTCCGTTTGAGCGCCGCCATCGACGCGCACTTCAATGCCTTCTTCGCTATCGGCCAGTGCAGTCTGCATGCGAAAACGCGATACCGATGCAATCGATGGCAGCGCCTCACCACGAAAACCATGACTGGCGATACGGTGCAGATCATCGGATGTCTCAATCTTGCTGGTGGCATGGCGTTGCAAGGACAGCTCCGCATCATGCGCCGACATGCCACAGCCATTATCTTCAATCACCATACTTTTTTTACCTGCAGCAATAATGCGCACGGTGACTTGTGTCGCTCCCGCATCCAAAGCGTTTTCCATCAATTCTTTGACTGCGGAGGCAGGGCGCTCCACCACTTCACCGGCAGCAATCTGGTTGGCCACTTGGGATGAGAGGATATGGATCACAGAATCATTCATACTTTTTTAACCACCAATACAAAGATAAAACTTGTTTAACAACAGTTGCAGCAATATGCGCAAAAACTCCGTAAAAAACCACCCTAAAGAAAATTCAGCTCATACTCTTGGATAATAGTTTCAAAACTTCGAACCGCGAATGGACGCAGATTCACGCGAATAAAAGTTAAAACCATGAACGCTTCATGCCCGTGATCAGGTGAATTACGAAGCAAGAGAGTATCCCCTGGGGGAAGGCGGCTATCCATGTGACCTACGCATGCATTGCCGCTGTATAGATTACCATTTGCGTCTATTTGCGTTCATTCGCGGTTAGCTTCTAAAATAAACCACAATC
>CAZKHV010000259.1:0-2031 GCA_964552605.1 uncultured Zetaproteobacteria bacterium
TCTAGATAATCGTTACAGATTAAAGGCAGAAAGCATATAAAAAGCCACCCGAAAGGGTGGCTTTTTTATTGCACGGACAATTAAGTTTCTCTTTAGCCGTGTAGGAGGCTAGAACCAACCTGCCCATTTGATTGAAAAGTTCTGATCTGCACTAAGGTTCACCCAGCGCTGAAAATGATTGCGCTCCAGCAACATCCATGGGCCGGGCTGTTTTGAAAAAAGCACATCATCGGTGATTTTCAAGATATGCCAAGAGTCACCCATGCGTGCGATCCACTCTTTACCAAAGAGAGAAACTCCGCTTAATTGTACAGAAGACGGGTGTTGCATCACTGCTCACCTCCTTGTTGGAATGCTTGCGTTGAACAAAGCAACGTCATGCATTTCCGGTTGTATTATTTATCGGCAAGATGAAATTGAGCTTGAATAGTTTCACTCAGGCAGATGCCGGTTATACTCAAGCAATGGCTGATCTCATTGAATCCATACTCAACACCACAGACCCGACGTTGCATGCCGATGTGCAGCGAGTCATGGCCATCTCACCTTTTTTCACCCTATTGATGCGCACTGCATCCGAGGCCGATTGCAAAGCATTGTTTGTTAAAATAGATCAGGCCTTGTTGCCGGATAGCAGTACAGACTGGGTTCCTGCTTGCGATAGCACGGATTTACCCACCTGCATGGCGCATTTGCGCCGCTGCAAACAGCGTGCTCACCGTCATTTGATTTGGTGGGAACTGGGCTTAGCTGGTGATATGGATGTCTCCTGCCGGTCGATTGCTGATCTGGCTGCAGGATTGATGGATGAAGCTTTAAACATGGCTACACGTTTCATTGCCCCGCGTTTTGGCAGCATCGAGAACGGTTCATTTTGTGTTGTTGGTCTGGGTAAACTTGGTGGTCGAGAATTAAACCTTGGTTCGGATGTTGATCCTTTGTTTATCTGGCAGGGCAGCGGTCATTCAAGCGGTGGCCGCAAATCTATTCCTGCAAGTGAGTATTACAATCACCTCTCTCGCATGCTGATTCGGCTCATGGCTGAGCGTACCGTCGATGGCATCGTTTGGCCGGTGGATATGCGTTTACGGCCGGGTGGTGATGCTGCATCGATCACCTTAAACCTGGATGCGACAGTAAGCTTTTATCTTGAATACGGTCAAACATGGGAGCGTGCCATGCTGGTCAAAGCGCGTCCTGTGGCTGGCGATCTGCTTCTGGGTCAGGGTTTTATTGATGGCATTGCGGCATTCATTTATCGCCGCTATCTCGATTACACCACCGTCGCAGCACTGGCAGACATGAAGCAACGCATCGATAAACAAGCGGGCAGCTGCGCCATAGAACCGGGTTTCGATGTAAAACGCGGGCGCGGAGGCATTCGCGAAATAGAATTTATTATCCAGTCCATGCAATTGCTGCACGGTGGTAAAAACGTGAAACTGCGGGTTCAGCCCAGCATGCAGGCCATATCCCGGTTGGAGAAAGCCGGAGTGATGGGGCACGATGATGTGGTGGCATTAAAATCTGCTTACCGCTTTTGGCGACGCATTGAGCATGCTATCCAGGCGCGTCGCGGTGAACAAACGCATGCATTGCCCGATGATTATAGTGATTACCTGAGCGCCGCGACAGGCATCAATTCGATTGAAACAGCATTAAGCCATCATGCCGCCATTGTCGAAGAGGCATTCCAGACTTTCGTTAAACCGATAGGGAAAGAGTACGAACACAGCTGGTTGCTTGCAGATTCAAACATCTTCGCACGCATGAAAAGCTTGCATGAACATGATCGTGAACGCATGCAGGATGGGCTTAAAAAGATCGACATGTATTTGTCGCGTGGGTTATTGCCCGAACGTAGCCGAGTACAGGTGGAACGTATTCTTGAGCAAGCGATGCCGCAATGGTTAAAGGATGAAAATGGTGTAACTGCGCTTGAATCATTGGCTGACCTGATCCATTCAATCGCCGGGCGTGCAACCTGGATCGATTTGCTCGCAACACATCAGGGGGGGTTGGACTGGTTAA
>CAZKHV010000260.1:0-2026 GCA_964552605.1 uncultured Zetaproteobacteria bacterium
TATTAAACGAAAAAGATGTGCTTTATGCCGGCATTCATGCTGTGAACGGTAAAATGATCACCTCGGCCATGTCCGATTCCCTGGAGGTGCTTGCGCTTGACCGAAACGTTGTGATGGCAAATTCGGATGATCCGTTATCCGAATCATGGCTGAAAAAGCAATGGGGCAAGCGCGATGTGTATGAATTTAATATGCCTGTCATCAATGAAATTCATGTTACCGAGGAAGCGATGTTGCTTGATGACGCAGGTGATGTGCAAGGCCAGGTGATTGGCAATATTCATGTTATATTCAGTGCAAGCAGTATCGAAAATGCAATCCATCAAACGATTGTGAGCGGAATCCGTACATTTGTTGTCGTGTTTTTGTTTGCCCTGTTGGCTGCATGGTGGTTGGCACGTGCTTTAACGCGGCCATTGGAAGATATACTGTCGGTCATTGAAACGACCAAAAGTGGTGACTTTAATCAGCGTATTCATTTGCGTGGTCAGAATGAAATCACGCAACTTGCAATGGCTTTCAACCACATGTTTGACGTGCTGGCCGAGCGTGATGCGAATCTGCATGAACAGCAACGCACCATGCAGGTTATTTTGGATACAGCACCGGTAGGCATATGGATGCTCGATATTGATCGGCGGGTTGTTTTTATGAATAAGGCGTTTTCGAGTGCGGTGGGTATCTCCGAGCAGGAGTTTATGGATGCAGAGCATTATGCGGATTTGTTGCCGGAAGCTGTTTCTGCTCAATGCATACAATCGGATGACCGTTGTTTTGCACAGGAGGAAATGGTCAGTAGTCAGGAACGCATCCCCTGCGTGGATGACAAGGTGCATGTGTTTGATGTTGTCAAAGCACCATTGCGCAATGATCAGAGCGAGATGATCGGCCTAGTCGGAATTGCGATTGATGCAACGGCGCGATTGGAGGCCGATGACGAAAAAGAGCAGATGCAGAAACAGATTGAACATACTCAGCGGCTGGAAAGTCTGGGTGTTTTAGCTGGTGGCATTGCACACGATTTCAATAATATTCTGACATCAATCATGGGTAATGCAGCGATGGCGGAGCGAAAACTTAAAGATTCCTCTACCGAGGGTGTGGAGTATTTATCAAAAATCATTCGTTCTTCTGAAAAGGCCGCGCTACTGTGCAAACAGATGCTGGCATATTCTGGTAAGGGTCATTTTATTGTGAAAGCGATTAATTTATCCAACATGGTTGAGAGTGTAACCAGCTTATTGGGTGCTTCCATTCATCGGACGATCGAATTGAAGTATCAATTATCGAATCAACTACCCAGTATTGAAGCGGATGAAGCACAGTTGCAGCAGGTGATTATGAATCTGGTGATCAATGCTTCCGATGCGATTGGAGAAAGTAGCGGCACGATTACTATTGTTTCAGGCCTGATGCATGCTGAGAGAGCCTATTTGGCACAAACTGCCTTGCAATCTGGAATAGAGCTTCAGGCTGGTGATTATGTCTATTTGGAAGTGTCCGATACCGGCTGTGGGATGACGAAAAAGGTGCAGAAGCGTCTTTTCGAGCCGTTTTTTACGACGAAGTTTACCGGC
Source organism: uncultured Zetaproteobacteria bacterium (assembly GCA_964552605.1). Classification (GTDB taxonomy): domain Bacteria; phylum Pseudomonadota; class Zetaproteobacteria; order Mariprofundales; family Mariprofundaceae; genus Mariprofundus. The sequence continues at coordinate 1,578 of CAZKHV010000260.1, forward strand.
AGAGGGCTTGGTATGAGCGCGGTTCAAGGTATTGTTCGCGGCCATCAGGGAGCGATGTTTTTATACAGTGAACCGGGTAAAGGCACGACATTTAAAATTTTGTTTCCGGTCTCGGATAAGACTGCTGATGATATTTCACCTGTTTCCGAGCAGCATGGGAACACATGGCAAGCCGGAGGCACAGTGTTGATTGTCGATGATGAAGAAATGATTCGCGAAGTTGCATCGGTCATGTTGGAAGATATGGGTTTTGAGGTATTGAATGCTGTGGACGGATGCGATGGTGTGGATGTCTATCGTCAACATCAGGATAAAATTGTTGCCGTATTGCTGGATATGACCATGCCGAGGCTCGATGGAGAAGGCTGTTTCCGTGAGCTCAAAACGATTGATTCGAACGTCAAAGTTATTTTATCATCCGGTTATAATGAGCAGGATATTGCCAATCG
>CAZKHV010000261.1:0-2023 GCA_964552605.1 uncultured Zetaproteobacteria bacterium
GATACGATTTCTATTACGGGTACGCTGCGTTCGGGCGGTAGCGTGAATAGTAGTTTTACGGTGTTGAATCCTGCCACAGATACAGTATCGAGTTTGTTGACTGCCATTCAGAGCGCGTTTAATCAGGAAGTGGCTGCGACGATTGATGTGAATGGTAACATCACGATTACAGATATTAATAGTGGCGATAGCCAGTTGACCGTGGCCTTAGCCGCCAATAATGAAGGTGGTGGCGCATTGAGCTTTGGTAGCGATGTGGTGGCGAAAGAAGGGCGCTATGCGATGTCGGTTCAAGCGGTATTGTCGGGTAACTTTATTGCCCTGGAATCCACTTCGTATGGTGCAGGCAGTGGTTTTACGGTGACTGGTCTGGGGCTTGCCAATCAGACTGCCAGTGGTAGCGATGTTGCAGGTACGATCAATGGTTTGTCGGCGACAGGTTCGGGGCAATCATTGCGCGGGACATCGGGCAATGTGGACTTTTTATCCATGTTATATACGGGTACAGCGACCGGTGCGGTGGGTAATATCACACTGGGACTTGGTATTGGGGCTAGCTTTGATGGTTTATTGGATAATTTTGCGAATCCGGTAACGGGGTTTATTCAAGGTAGTGTGCAATCGGAGCAAACAACCTTTGATGATTTGACCAAGCGCATTGATAATATAACCCGCCAGATGGAACAGCAGCGGGTGACATTATTGGGACAATTTAATGCCATGCAACAAGCCATAGCATCGCTGCAAAACAATAGCAGCTTCCTTTCACAGATAAGTGGCCTCGCTAGCGCACGTAGTGCATAAACATGAATAAACGAGCAGGGCACTCTGTAGTAAAAGGGTCTTGATTAGTAACCGGACAGCAGTGCATTTTTTATTACAGTTCAGCGTTTTTCAACCGATACATATACTTAAGAAGCAAGGGGCGATGATCGCTCTATCTCACACACCGCACGGAGGCAGATATGACAGGATACAAGGCTTATCAGGGAAATCAGGTGGATGGTGCAGGCCCGTTGGGCTTGGTGCTATTAACCTATGATGTGTTGTACAAATCGTTAGGGCGTGCACGTTTAGCTGTTGAGCGTGGTGACTTTGTATTTGAAGGTCAACAGACGGCTCTGGGGCTTGAAGCGTTGATCGAGCTTACCACAGCATTGGATATGGATGCTGGTGCGGATATTGCTGCAGATTTATCGAAACTGTATGTGTATATGAATGAAAAACTGGTGGAGCACATGTGTAGCGGCTCGGTGGAGGGTCTTGATGAAGTGATGGCATTGACCGATACACTGCGCGGAGCATGGAAGACGTTGCAAGATAGACAAAACCAGTCTGCAGTTCGTCCACAGTCCAGAATGACGGCACGTCCTGCAATGGCGGCTTACGGCTATTAGATCATCCGACCTGAACAGGCTATTGAATCAGGCCAAGCGCATTCAAATAGTGCAACGACATCGTCATTTCCGAGGACTTTATCGGAAATCTAGGGTTCGTGGATACCCGATAGAAGCATTCGGGTATGGCTGGAATAGCGCATAAAACATGCTCAATATGCATGAATGATGTAGGTTCGACACATGACAAAGCCTGTGTTACTTCAACTTGAGCGCTGCCATGCATCATTGCATGCTTTGAAGCGCTGCATGAAAGGGCGCAAGTGGCATAAACTGGCTGAGCGCAGTCAAGATATTGGCGCTGAAATGGAGTCGTTGCGTTTGTTGCTGATCGATGATGCTGATTTGAATGATGATATGATCGATCAGATTAACTATCTGGATATTCAATTCAGGCGTGTTCAGCGCCAGTTGTCCATGCATATGGAAGCCGTTGAAGCAGATGTACAAACCTTGCAGCGCGGTATTGCCCAAGCTGATGCTGCCAAGGCATTATTGATAAAGTTGTAACCCAAATCCGACATTGACATGCGGCGTATGCCGCAACCCTTTGCTACGTCTGACGTTCCGAAAAATCACTTATCACCAATAAGGTGGCGGCATGATTTTCCAAAACCCCATACATA
>CAZKHV010000262.1:0-2015 GCA_964552605.1 uncultured Zetaproteobacteria bacterium
TTCTGGTTCTGCTGCTATTGCCCATATTTATTCAACTGATGTGGCTCGATGTTCGCAACCCGTGGAAAGCCATGCAAATGGCCATGTATATTACATCCGCTTGGCTTATTTTTCGTATGGCTCGCGGCTACGCAGCTGAACTACTGGAGCAACAAGCCTGGTTCATTCTACTGGCGATCACAGGCAACCTTTATGCTCTGTTTGCTGTCATCGGGGCATTTGACCTGCAGCCGGGCATCGGTTTTGATTTATTCCCTATCTGGACCGAACACGCCGTTCGATTTGGCGGTGTATTTATGCAAGCCAATATGCAGTCCTTATTTCTCACCCTCATCTGCATTGCTTTATGGTCTCGCGCTCTATCCATCAAACGCTATCTACCCTGGTTGCTGGCATCCCTACTACCCTGCGCCAGTCTGCTTGCTACCAGCAGTCGCAGCAGTGCAATCGTGTTGTTTTTTGGCATCGCTGTACTTTTATTTTTATGCCAGCATCGTAAAACAGCCGCTGTCAAAATAGTTATCGTCATCGCTCTGGCTTTTGCCCTGTCCGAATATTGGCAGGCATTTATTCAGCACATGTCCGGCAACAACAATCTACTGCAACGCTTTGAATCATCCGGCATCCAAGCCCGTTTATTTATATGGGATATGGTGTGGCGCTTGTTTATCGATCACCCGTGGTTTGGCATTGGTGCAGGCAATCTCATCTCCTATGGCACCGAAGCACAACTAGCCACTTTAGCAGCCCACCCCGAATGGGCCACTATTGCTGATGGTTTTACAGGCGGCCATGGCTGGGCACATAATCTGTTACTGCAGTTTTTCTGTGAATGGGGACTATTCGGAGGATTAACTGTTACAGGCCTTGTGGTTGTCGTTTTTCATCGCGCATGGCAGACCTTATTCATCAACCGTATCAGCCTGACATCCGGTTCATCTCAAGCAGCGCTCGGGGCAACCATCATACTCATGCACGGTATGGTCAGTATTGCGATCATGCAGGGTTTTTTCATGGTTTTGTTCGCACTCTATCTGGCAGCACTTTTCCCATCGACCCAGCCCCAAAAAAACATAAAAAAGAGACAGCCGTATAAGCTTATTGCACTCCTCGTACCCGCCCTGTTCATGCTCTATCAATGGCAGGCACTGATTACAAAAGAATCTGATTTTGAACGCGTTATCAACCTACCCGTAAAATCCGAAGCGTTTATCGTAGCTGCTTCGGAGGCCATCTCATCGCCGTGGACTGCGCGGCCAGCCTTACAATTGTATTTTTCCAGCATGATCCAGGAGCATGTCAAAGCCAGCCTATTGATCAACAGTGAAAACTTCGCGTATCGATTCTGGTTTTTACATCAAAGTGTTGCATCACTACGCTATCTCATTTTAATTGCACACTTGAAAGATGATGTGCTTAGCGAGCAACGCTTGATCAATACCTTCCGGCAAGCCTATCCTGTCTACTTCAACGACAGCCCATTAGCCCGGCATAGCGCAGCAAAACATCAACAGGGAGAAAGCATTGATCTCAACCGTTAAGTTCAAAATTATTTCCATCACAATGCTTATCTTTGCAGTCACCACGCTTTCAAACACCGCACTGGTCTCCAGCAATGTACAAAACAAACAGGCACACACAGCGCCCTTACCGATCCATATTCTCAAAGCCGCGACGTTGGGTTACCCATACTTCTGGTCTAATATATTATGGATGGAAACCGTCAGTGATTTTGGTGCACAACAAGAGCATATCGATTACAAGCTACTCAGCCAGAAACTACAGACTGTGATCGCACTCAACCCCTATGCCGAACATGCTTATTATATGGCGGCCAGCATCCTGCCCTGGGGTACGGGCAATACGAAGCTCAGCAAAAGCATGGTGGAGCAAGCCATTCACCGCTTTCCTGATGACTGGCGCTGGCCGTATTACCGGGGTTTCAATGCCTATTGGTTTGAACATGATCTCAAAACCGCCGCCCGCTATTTAAGTCGATCTGCATCAATCTCCGG
>CAZKHV010000263.1:0-2014 GCA_964552605.1 uncultured Zetaproteobacteria bacterium
CGGTATCTCCTCGGACAGTATAGGATGGGATGGACAATAGGGAAATAAAAAAGCCTGCAAACACAAGGCTTACAGGCTCTTATCGTACGTTGTCGTTCTACTATCTGGTACCGAGGACGGGAGTCGAACCCGTACAGACTTGCGTCCGAGGGATTTTAAGTCCCTTGTGTCTACCAGTTTCACCACCTCGGCATAAGCTGCCTCAAGATGAAGCGGTCGGAATCATGCCAAAATGACAGAATAGCGCAAGATGCGGCATCCAAAACTAAGCTCCTTTTTTATGCTGTAGCAGCATAAAAACATGAATAACACGAAAGTCTTGTCCAATAATCATGTTAGACATCACCTTATTATTTCTAGTTCTTGACTGAAAACCTACAAAAAATTCAGAAAGTCGTGCTTTTCAGCGTCATTGTTGGCATTCTTCGCGACTAATTTACTGCGCTTTTTTGCAGTTATGGAGAAAATTATGAGTAGTTCGTGTTTTATGAAATTATTGGGTATTGCCTTTGTGCTTTCCTTGCTGGGTTATTTTATCGGTGACGCACTGGGTTTTGCCGCTGTACCCGCAGCCTCCGTCTTGGCTACAGGCTTGTTGATTGGTTGTGTTTTTGGTGGCCTGTTGGTTGCTCTCGCACCCAAATGTAGCTCTGCTACAGCTTCGCCTGCCGCAGATGGCGGGGAAAGCAGCAACATCTATATCGGTAACTTGCCTTTCAATGCAGGCGAAGATGATGTTAAAAACATCTTTTCACCCTATGGCGAAGTCATCGCGGTTCGTTTGGTCAAAGATCGCCGTAGCAAACGATTTAAGGGTTACGGTTTTGTGGAAATGTCTGTTGCTGGAGCCAAAGCTGCTATTGAGAATCTCGATGGCACCGATTACGCCGGTCGCACATTGCGCATCAACGAAGCTAAGAAAAAGGAAGAAGGCTAAACGCTGCATCGGCTACAGCAGTAAACGAGGGGGAGAGCCGTCGCATGCCTCATATTTCATGCATGCAACGCTTTTGAACTGTTGTGAATAATATTGGCGGCTTGAATCCACCGAATGTTCGGAGTTAATCGATTCCGGCCACTTTATCTGTTGGCTTTGATTGCCATGCTGCCGTTGATGTCCTGTTCACAGCCAGCACAACTACCCAGATTATCGCCAGAAGCAGTGATTCTAGCCTTTGGCGACAGTCTGACTTATGGCACGGGTGTTGCCCCCGATCAGTCGTATCCTACGCTATTATCAACGATGGCAGGTCATCGGGTGATCAATGCCGGTATTCTAGGTGAAGTGAGCATGGCAGGACTTGCACGCCTGCCGGGTCTATTGGACGAAACTCAGCCGGAATTGATCATTATCTGTCATGCTGCCAATGATATTTTACGAGGCATGTCGCTTGAGCGCGCAGGCGAGAATCTGCAAGCGATGATTCAGTTGGCACAGCAACGCGGCATTGCGGTTGTGCTACTGGCAGTGCCCAAATTCAGTATCATGTTATCCCCCGCAGGCTTCTATGAAACGATTGCCAAGGATATGAATGTGCCCATTGAAGCAGATATATTATCTGCTGTGTTGGCCGACCATAAGCTCAAATCCGATCAAATTCATCCGAACAGCAAAGGCTATCACCTGATGGCCGAAGCCGTGTTTGCATTGATGCAAAAGGCCGGTGCGTTGTAATGAGCCGCACGGATTAGTCTGGGTGAGTAGTGCCGCTTATGCCTCTTGGCGACGTTTACGCACCGCTTCTGCCAAAGTATTCAGCAGCGCTTCGGAATCATCCCAGCCAAGACAGGCATCGGTGATACTGATGCCGAAAGCAGGTTGTTCTCCAGCCACAACATTCTGACGACCTTCATGCAAATGCGATTCAATCATAATGCCTGTGATAGAGCGGTTGCCTGCACTGACTTGGGCGGCTAAATCTTCACCGACTTCAATTTGGCGCTTGAACTGCTTGCGTGAATTGGCATGGCTGCAATCGACCATCAAATTGCCGGATAAGCCTGCCGCCTGCAG
>CAZKHV010000264.1:0-2010 GCA_964552605.1 uncultured Zetaproteobacteria bacterium
GCCTGCAAGGAATTGATCGATGTGCATCTGGCGGCTTTTTTAAACGGCTTTATCAATGAAAAGCGGGGTAAACGCGAAGGGCCACAAGCCAAGCCGGAAACGGCTCTCAACAACAACCTGATTTTCATGAAGCTGCGCATCGCTCTGAACCTGAAAGACGATGGCATCATCGCCATTCTAAAGTCAGTTGATCTGGTGATTGGTAAACCGGAACTGAGTGCCTTTTTCCGCCGCTTTGACCATAAAAACCGTCGCCATTGCAAAGATCAGGTGTTGCGCAACTTTTTGCACGGTTTGCAGCTCAAGTATCACAGCAAAGACAGCAGCACAAAAAGCAATAACGAGGCGGCAGAGAAGAACCTAGCCCAACAACCCGCCTCAAAATGGGGTAGCGCCATCGCCTCACAACAGACAAAAAAGAAAGCATAGGACAAAAACCGTGAAACCAACACCATTTTCAAACCTTGAACTCAAACCTGAACTGCTGAACAACCTCGCCTCACTAGCTTACCATGAGATGACCCCCATTCAGCAGCAAAGCCTGCCGGATATTTTGGCTGGTAAAGATGTGATTGGCCAAGGTAAAACAGGCTCTGGTAAGACTGCAGCCTTCGCTTTGGGACTACTGCAAAAACTCGACCTGACACGCTATACCATACAAGCGCTGGTACTCTGCCCCACTCGCGAACTGGCCGATCAGGTCAGCAAAGAGATTCGCCGTCTGGCACGTCAATTGCCCAATGTGAAAGTATTAACCCTGTGTGGTGGTATGCCATTCGGGCCTCAGGTCGGTTCGTTGGAGCATGGGGCGCATATCATCGTCGGTACCCCCGGTCGTATCGAAGATCATTTGAGTCGCGACACATTAAGCCTCAAAGATGTGAATATGCTGGTACTTGATGAAGCCGATCGCATGCTCGATATGGGCTTTCAGGCTTCTGTCGATAACATTATCGATCAAATCCCCAAATGGCGGCAGAGCCTGCTGTTCAGCGCTACATTTCCGGATAAAATCCAGGCGATGGTAAAACGCATCATGATCAAGCCGATCATGATCAAAGTGGAATCCACCCATGATAGCGATTCCATTGCACAACATTTTTATCAGGTCAATGATTTCAACAGCTGCATGAATGCCCTGCGCCTGCTGTTATTGCAACACAAACCGGAATCCAGCATTGTCTTCTGCAACACCAAAAAAGAGACTCTGGATATCACCGCTGAATTGAAACAAAACGGTTTTAGTGCCTTGCCCCTGAATGGTGATCTTGAGCAATGGGAACGCGATCAAACCATGGTTCGTTTTGCCAATAAAAGCATCTCGATTTTAGTGGCAACCGATGTTGCAGCACGCGGGCTCGATATCGATGCGCTCGATGCCGTATTTAATTTCAAATTGCCGCATGAACCGGAAACCTATCTGCACCGCATTGGCCGCACAGGCCGTGCCGGCAGCAAGGGTTCAGCCTTCACCCTGCACAATGGCAATGAATACCAACTGACCATGTTAAGTGACTACCTGAATGCCCCGATCAACAGCGAAGCCCTGCCCAATTCAGACCTATTGAACACACGCCCCGCCAAACCGCCCATGGCCACACTTCAAATAGGCGGTGGTAAAAAACAAAAACTACGCCCCGGCGATATTCTCGGTGCATTAACCAGCGGCAATGGCATTAATGGCAACCAGGTGGGTAAAATCCAAATTCTCGATAATTGGGCCTATGTCGCCGTCAGTCATTCGATGATAAAAATAGCACTCAAAAAACTAGGCGAAGGCAAACTAAAAGGCCGCTCGTTCCGAGTCCGGCTCATTTAACGCACTGATGATTTAATTTGGCCGATAGCTGGCATTAAACTACGCCTTAAAATATAACTGCAATACGCGATACAGATAAAAAGCATCCTTGCGACCAGCCAGTTCACGGATCGAGTGCATGGCAAAGGTTGGCACCCCCACATCAACCGTGCGCACACCGAGCGCATTGGCCGTGATCGGGCCAATCGTGC
>CAZKHV010000265.1:0-1989 GCA_964552605.1 uncultured Zetaproteobacteria bacterium
GCCGGCTTTTTGGCCAGATGCGATTTAGCAGCCATCGGAGCTTTGGCTCTACGGGTCAGATGATCTTTGGCATTACGACTGCTGCCAATAGCATTTTTATTGGCAATGGTGCGGGCATCTTTATTGGCTTTTTTGCTTGGTTTTTTTGTATCATCGAGCAGTACCACATCCATAATCTGTGGTGTTTCTTTTTTAGGTAAGGGTTTATCATGAGTGGTGCTCACAATAAATACCGCCAACAGTATATGGGCGGCAATCGAGGCCAGCAGCGCCAGCGTGAAACGCCGCTGTTGAGGCTTGAATAGTTTAGAGTTAATTTTTTTCATGAGTAAGACGGGCGCAAATATACTCTGCCAAGGCACCATTAATCCAGCCACTAATGCAGGATAAGATCAGCAATGGCGGCAAAGCATAATAAAGTGCTGTTTGTTGAATGAATAAAGCTTCGACACTGATGAACTGAGCCAGCATATGAGTCAGAGCTCCAAGCAGGCTGATGCCAACTAAACTGATGCCAGGTATGCAACGCCAAGCTGCGATCATCACAAGGCTGGCGCTTAAACCACCAGCCATGGCAATGATAAAGGTTGGTGTAAATAAGGTGCCAATAAAAAAGCTGCCAACAATAACCCGTGCAATTGCTAAACTGATTGCGGCTCGTGGCCCCATAATGATCAAAGCCAGCAGCGTCACCAAATTGGCCAGGCCCGGTTTAAACCACGGCCCCAGACTCGGTAACGATGCTTCAAACACATGCAGACCAATGGCCAGCATCAATAGGGCCAACCAGCGGGCTTTACTTTCCAGCTCTGATAAAGACGGGCGCGGCATTGCTGGTGCTGAAGGTGTTTTAATCGATTCGTTTGTATTTGTCATCGCATCACTCAACGCTTTATCATTCAACGATGGCATCGAAACCCGATGCCTCGCTGCCACGCAGAACAATCAGAATTTTATTGGGCACGCAGGCAACAATATCACCGGCGTGAGAATGCGAACCGGATAATACACAGCGCTGGGATGAGCAGGGTGATGACGCGATGCGAGCACCATGTTCATCAATGATAATATCCGACACACCCAGATCACCTTCCACCTGTAGTGTGATGGCTTTTTCCCCAGCTTGCGGCAGGGGATAGCTCGCCAGTAGCGTTTTACCATGATAAATCTCAGCCATCGCAGGCCCCGCCGCGATTTGAGTTTGAATAACAAACCATGCACTAACAATGCAGATCAAAGCCGCCAGTAACAATGCACGATCAACCCAGCTGCCTTTCAGAGCTTCAAGCAGACTTTGGCGCGCTGGCGCATGGAGGGTTAGGCTTGGCATAGCGCGCACACTAACCATGGAGGCAATATGAATATACTGATCACCGGCGCAAATCGTGGCTTAGGTCTCGGCTTTGTACATTATTACCTTGCTCAAGGGCATGTGGTCTGGGCGTGTTGTCGCTCTTCTGGTGATGCTTTGACTGCGCTGGCATGCGATCATTTGCATCGCATTGCATGGGATATAGGCGGCGATGCCGAGCCTGTCGGAGACTTGCCGGAGTCTATCGATGTGTTGATTAACAATGCCGGTATTTATGGGCCGGGAAAAGATGGCCAATCGCTTGAAAACATCAGCACTGAAGCCATGCAAGAGGTATTCAATATCGATTGCATAGGGCCGTTGCGCGTGGTGCAGCGATTGCGAGAGCGTGTGGTTGCGGCACAAGGCATCATTGCCAATGTCAGCTCCAAGATGGGTTCCAGTGCCGATAATAGCAGTGGTGGCGCGTATGCTTACCGTGCGGCCAAGGCCGCCCTGGTGATAGTATCAAAATCGATGGCGGTGGATTTAGCACCCTCCGGTGTGCATGTCATCAGCTTGCATCCGGGCTGGGTGCAAACCGATATGACCCATCAAACAGGCTTGATTGATGTCGCTACGTCGGTGAGCGGTATGGCTCAGGTCATCGCCAACGGGCGCGATTACAGCCCCGGCCA
>CAZKHV010000266.1:0-1972 GCA_964552605.1 uncultured Zetaproteobacteria bacterium
CCGGAACATCGCAAGGAAGTGGCCGATTATTGGGGTGTGGAATCCGTGTCTGAAAAACCGGGTTTAACGGCGACTGAACTCTTTGATGCATTGGAAGCAGGCTCGGTGAAGGCGGTGTGGATTGCCTGCACCAATCCGATTGTGTCGATGCCGGATGCCAAGCGTGCTGAAGCCGCCTTGAAAAAGGCTGAACTGGTGATGGTATCCGATGCTTATCATCCAACCGATACGACGCGTTTTGCTCACCTGTTGTTTCCTGCTGCTGGTTGGGCAGAAAAAGAGGGGGTGGTGACCAACTCGGAGCGTTGTATCACACATTTGCAGCAGGCTTTGCCGGCTGCGGGGGTGAGCCGACCGGACTGGCGGATTGCGGCTGACTTTGCCCTATGTTTGGGTGAAAAACTGGATCAGGACTGGAGCGCTGCGTTTAACTATGAAAATACGGAAGCGGTGTTCAACGAGCATCGTGGCCTGACGGCGGGGAAAGACATCGACATTACCGGTTTATCGTATGCGCTATTGGATGAGCAGGGGCCGCAACAATGGCCGTTCCCCCAAGGTTCGCCAGCTGGCATCAGCAAGCGTTTGTACGAGAACGGACAGTTTGAAACCGATGATGGCAAGGCGCGTTTTGTGGATGTGAGCTATCGTCCGGTAGCCGAGCCGGTTGATGGCGACTATCCGCTCTCTTTGACCACAGGGCGTATTCGCGACCAGTGGCATACGATGACCAAAACAGGTGGCGTGCCATCGTTGATGCAGCATGTGCCCGTGCCGCAATTGCAGCTGCATCCGCATGATGCCGAAGTACGCGGGATTGGTGATGAGGATCTGGTGCGTGTGGTTTCCCGACGGGGCGAGGTGCATGTGCCGGTTCAGATCAGCCGTGATGTGCGTGAAGGGCTGGTATTTCTGCCGATGCACTGGGGTGAGATGACCGCGCGTGGCGGTCGCGCCAATAATTTAACCCAAGCGGTGGTTGATCCGATTTCCAAAGAACCGGAGTTTAAACATTCCGCCGTGCAGGTGACACGCTATCAACCGGCCTGGCGTGGTATGATGTTGATAGCAGGCCAAAAGACAGCACTCGGTCGCAAGATGATCGAGGGATATACCTACGCTGTGGTTTCTTGCATGGGCAGCGATCATCCGGTCACCTCCATTGATCTGGGCTGCAATAAAGCAGTCAAAGCAGAGCAGTACAAACGCCTCGATCAGATGCTGGAGCAGGGTCAAAGCTTTGAAACGCTGACCTATTCGGATCGCAAACACGGCATCCATCGCAAGGCATGGCTGGAAGATGGTCGTCTGGTTGCGGTGCGCTGGGTGGGTGGTGAAATCGTTGAGGCGCAATGGTTGCGCAAGCTGATGCTTGAGGCACGGGATGTGGGTGAATTAAGGCCCTATCTGCTGTCGCCTGGCGGCCCAGTGAACAAGGCGGACACGAAAGGTAAAATCATTTGTGCCTGCCAGAATGTCGGTGAACTGGAATTAAAAGCTGCCATCAATGATGGCTCGGATTGTATTGATGCACTTAAAGCCTGCACCATGGCTGGCACTGGCTGCGGCTCATGTGTGCCGGAAATGAAACGTTTATTGAGCGGTCAATAAGGAGCTGTTGCGAGTACCCTTTTCGATCGGTTCATGCGTTTTTTCCATTGTATGATTTGCGCAGCTTTTCCAGTCCATCAAGGAATTCTCGAATCACCTGCTCTTGAGCAACCACACTGTTGTTTAAATTGTCCGATGCGGAGAGCAGATCATGGGAAATAGTGTTGGTGCCTTCAGCCACCTGTTGTACGCCGTTTACCGCTTCTTGTACGGCATGCATGCTATCGCTTGAATGTTGAGCTCCGGAAGATATCTCAATGATGGCTGCGGTTTGCTCTTCCATGGCTGCGGATACATGTTGGCTATAGCTGTTCAGCTTCACAATGGTTTGGCTGATTTGCTGGATCGCATCAACCGCACT
>CAZKHV010000267.1:0-1969 GCA_964552605.1 uncultured Zetaproteobacteria bacterium
CGGAGCAAGCCTCAAACCACAGCTGCCAAACGGCTCATACGACAGACTCAAAAAAAGTGTTTTTAGATCGCCCAAACGCAACAACAAAAACAGTTATGATTTTTTCTTAACCGGCAACTTACCCTTTAAAAAGGCCAGATTGCCCGAAGGCATTTTAACCCGTAACCATTCTTTGCTTGGCGATGGGGATAGCTTTAGATCCGCCCCACGCCGGTAACGACCCATTTTTTTACTGAAACGCGATGCTTTGGCACGAATATAATTGTAACCGGAATAATTAAACCGCGCATGTTTGTGAGTTTTTTTCGACTGCTCTGCAATCACTTCAAGTACCGTTCGCTCAACCGATGCCTCGCGCATCACGCCACCGAGGCTTTTCACCTTGATATACAATGTGGTTAATTTTCGGGTCTGTTTTGAGAGCTTCAACAGCCCTTCCAATTTAACATTGGAAAAACGAACCAGATAAGAGTCATCGCCAAATTCAATGATATCAACCGCAAAACCTGTTTCGTTCAAGCCTCGCTGTACTGCCGCCATCGATCGATGCAAGCCAACCGGCATACTATTTTCCAAGCCTTTAAAGTTATCCACCACATAACCTGAAACCGCACCACCGACAGCCACCACACCTGCGCAGCCTGAAAGTAGAAAGAGCATGAGAGATACCACAAATAATTGCCTAAACATTTCACCTTCCTGGATAATGATCGAAATCAGCACAGCTTCAAATCCAACAGCAAAACAAGGATAAATCAAGCCCTGCGATATAAGGCAAATGCCAATGATAGAATTAAATCGTGACCCGTACTTGCACAGCAGTTATTTCAAGCCGGCCTCATCAATCGAAAGCCGCTGATTAAAACTCACTCGTTTTCCATGGCCGTGCAGGCGCGTCACTAGACTTGATGGCTGTTGATGTTGCCGCCATTCGTAAACGCTGACAAAAGCCATCACTTGCTGCACATAACGACGTGTCTCATTGAATGGAATGCTTTCCATCCACACCGCAGGCGATTCAAACGAAACACGTTCAAGCCATGCCGATACACGATGTGGGCCAGCATTGTATGCAGCAGCGGCCAGAGCCAGACTACCAAAGCGCTGTTTCATATCCGCCAAATAGCTTGCCCCCAAACGAATATTGGTTGCGGCAGAAAAAAGCTGTGGCGTACCCTTATGCATATGCAGTTTACGCGCCACGTGTCTGGCAGTGGCTGGCATCAACTGCATCAGACCTTTGGCTCCAACGTAGGATGCCGCATGCTGATTAAATGCCGATTCCTGGCGAATAATACTCCAGATCATAGCTGCTTGCAGACCCGTTTTACCTGCCTCACGCTTTACAATCGTTGCATAACTCATTGGAAATCGATCCAGCAAGGCATCCATTTCATCGGCTTTATATGCCGCCCGAATCACTTGATCAGACCATTGCCAACTCGAAGCAATCCTCGCCGCAGCTCGCCAATATGTTTTATCTGCGCCAGCCAGCGCATAATGCCATTCACGAGCCGCTTTGCTGCGTTTACCCACCAACAACCATTCATGGGCTCTGCGAATGCCGGGCATCTGTCCAACAGCTTGCATCGATTGCTCGGAGGCAACAATATGTGATGCTTCGAGATGAAATGGCTGAGCCAGTTGTTCGGCACTCAAAAAGTTATAATAACCTCGGCCTGCCGCCAATTCAGCCAATTGCTTCTCAGCCAACTCTCCGTAACCCATCTCTTGCAAGGCCTGAGCCTGCCAATATTTCCAGCGATCCTGCTGACGCTGTGCTTCTGGCATCGATCCGACCACGACCAACACATCAATCCAATGCCTGGATAACAATGCCAACCTCACCTGCCAGGCATAACTATCCTTGTTCTGAAACGATTGTGGCAATTCAGCCAGCCAGGTAAACGCCACTTGTTTGTGCTGTTTTGCAGCCCGTAAAGCAACCCTCCGCTCAAGCTTAAAAAAC
>CAZKHV010000268.1:0-1966 GCA_964552605.1 uncultured Zetaproteobacteria bacterium
CCGGAAAACCTACCCCGGCAGGTGAAATGATTTCATGTTGCTTTGCTATTATGCTGCTTTAGACTAAGTGCATAAGATGTGTTGAAGGAGATACGAGATGAAGCTATGGATGATGATGTTGAGCTTATTATGGTTATCCGGTTGTGCTGGAGCCAGTTATCAGGAGCGTACAACGGCTCAGGGGGCTGCAATTGGAGCAACGGCCGGTGCTGTGATCGGGGCACAGAGTAATCGTGCAGTCGAAGGAGCTGTGATTGGTGGTGCTTTGGGTGCAGTAACCGGTGCTGTGATTGCTGGTCAAAAAGAAAAGCGCAATGCTGCTAATACGCGTCAGAATCAATATTATCAGCAACAGCGCGTGAACCAGCGGCATGACTATCAAAATAGTCACAATAGAAAGTCTGACGATGACGATGAAGAGGATGATGAATACTAATCATCACTCCCCGGACGGCTCATCAGCCATGAACCATGGCCATGAGCTGTTCGGCTGTCAGTGTTTGATATTGGCCTGCAGTTAACGAAGTGGATTGTAAGGATAGGGCACCAATATGGCTTCGGGTTAATGTTTCCACATGATTTCCGACGGCGGCAAACATACGCCGCACCTGATGATAACGCCCTTCATGCAACACGATAGAAACCTGTTTGTCGCTGTGAATAATCAGTTCAGCGGGTAAACACGGTTTATCTTCGCCCTCTAAAGTTAACTGCCCACTGGCAAAACGATCAATCTCATTGCCGTTCAGGGCTTGATGCAGGGTGACGGAATAGGTCTTTGAAATATGTTTTTTGGGGCTGGTAAGATGGTGATTCAATTGCCCGTCATCGGTGATGATCAATAGTCCCGAGCTGTCTTTATCCAAGCGCCCCACGCTGGATAAGGGTGGTTTTCGATCCAGCCAGCGGGCTGGAAAATCATCATAAATAATGCGTCCATCCTCTTTGCGTGAGCAGACAGTATGAAGCGGCTTGTGATAAATAAAGGTGAGTCCATAAGGGTGATCGAGTGCTTGATCCATCAGTAACACCTGATCCGGTGTTACCTTCTGAGCTGGAGAGCGTGCAGGTTCCCCATCAATTTGAATCAATCCATCTCTGATCCAGCCGCGTACATCTTTACGTAAACCGTAGCCTAGATTGGCTAGCATTTTATCGAGTCGTTCCGCTTTCAACATTAACGTACTCCTTTGAGGATTTTGAAGCCATTCGCTTCGACTAGGGTCTGGCATTGGGAAAGTTCTGATCGCATTAATATTTCGTAGGGCAGTTTGCGATTGGCCACGACATACAATACACCACGCCGTTTTAAGCTATGGCAAGCGCGTTTAACAATAGTTTGTCCCAATTCTACATCTCTGTTCTGGCCGATATGAAAGGGTGGATTGCAGATAATCCAATCCAGCTTATTGGGGAGAGTATCCGATGTTGCATCCAGCCAATGTCGATGTGTTGTTTGTTGCCATGCTGCGGTATTGCGTGCTGCACAATCAAGAGCCAGTGCATCGGCTTCAAGCAAATGCAATGTGTCGATGCAGGGCGTTGTACGCAGCAAATGCGCGGCGAGAAAACCATAGCCGCAACACAGATCCATGCCGTTTCCTGCGAGTGTGTCGGGCAAGTGTTCGATCAATAGACGAGAACCCACATCGGCATGATCCCAGCTGAATAGTCCCGGTTGCGAAATCAGTCCATGTGTTGCGATGGTTTTGGCTTGGGCTGCATCGATCCATTGCTTACTTAATATTGAATCAAGCGCTGTCGTTTTGCGGGCTGAAAAAATACGGCATTTGGATTTACTGCGAGAGCGAATGTTTCCGGCCAGCTGTTGCAGCGCCGATTCGTAACTTTTAGCACCATGGCTATTGGCGCAAGCCATGAGCAGGCATCCATCGTCGCGCAGCAATTGCATGGCTTGTGCCATCCAACCCAGCGTTTGTTGCTTGTTTTTAGAGGGCAGCAATAG
>CAZKHV010000269.1:0-1959 GCA_964552605.1 uncultured Zetaproteobacteria bacterium
TCATGCCGGTTAATGATGCAGACTAACCATGCCGGTTAATCCGCCGTTGTTGGAACCGGCATTGGATGTGCCAGGCTTTCGTATTGGCACAGCATCGTGCGGTGTGAAATCACCGGATCTGAAGGGTAAACGTACGGATTTGACCATTATTGCAGCCGATGTGGATTGCCATGCTGCTGCAAGTTTTACGCAGAATCGTTTGCGTGCGGCTTGTGTGGGTCTGGGTGAGCAGGCCATCAACGAGTGTGGCTCACAGATTCGCGCTATTGTGGCCAACAGTGGCAATGCCAATGCGGGTACGGGTATCCGAGAAGCGGACTGGGCGCAGATGATGATTGCATCGGCTGCCAAGGCGTTGGACATTGCACCGGAACAGGTGTTATCGGCTTCAACCGGTGTGATTGGCACACCTTTCCCGATTGATCGTATTGTTGAGGGCATTGAAGAGGCCGCTGCTTGTACGTCGGACTGGCAGGCTGCGGCCAATGCGATTCGCACAACCGATACGTTTGCCAAGTGGACAAGTCGCAAGGTTGGTGATTTTACCATCACCGGTATTTCCAAAGGCAGTGGTATGATTCATCCGAATATGGCCACGATGTTGGGCTTTATTGCGACGGATTTCCCCATTACACAAGCAGAGTTACAAGCAATATTGAGTCGGGCAGTCAATCTCTCGTTCAATTCCATCAGTGTCGATGGGGATACGTCAACCAACGATACCGTATATTTGCTTTCCAGTGGTTTGGGTTTGGGGCATGAAGCCTTGCAGGATACCCGTGAATTTGAGGCGGAGTTGACTGCACTGTGCATTGAGCTGGCTCAATTGATTGTGCGTGATGGCGAGGGTGTCAGCAAGTTTGTCAGCATCACGGTTGAAGGCGCAAGCAATGCGGCTGAAGCACGCCATGTGGGGCGTACCATTGCTGTGTCGCCATTGGTTAAAACAGCCTTTGCCGGTTCCGATGCCAATTGGGGGCGCATTATTGCGGCTGCAGGCAATGCTGGCATTGCTTTTGATGCGGATAAAATCTCGTTGCGTTGTGATGATGTGGTGATGATGGAAAATGGTAATCTGCATGCGAATTACCGCGATGAAGATGGTATGGCTGTGTTTGCCAAGGCTGAATTTTCGATCACGTTAAATTTGGCTATGGGTGATGCATCGGCCACTGTCTGGACGGGCGATTTCACGCATGAATATATCACCATCAATGCGGAGTACCGCACCTGAAGGAACAGCTCATTGCTCTGATTGCTGTGTTTGATGCGCAGGGCAATATATTGCTGCTAAAACGCCATGCAGAACAACACTGTGCTGGTCTGTGGAGTTTCCCCGGTGGTAAGGTTGAAACGAATGAAGGCTCGCTTGCTGCTGCGATTCGGGAGCTGCATGAAGAAACGGGTCTGGTTGGGGTGGGCTGGCAAGAGCTTGGCCGACAGTGTTTTGAATATCCGGATCGTATATTGCATTTTATCTTGTTTCGCTGTGTGTGCGAAAATATCACAACATTAAAACCAGAAGCGCCGCATGCCTGGGTAGAGCCTGCTCAATTGCAGCATTATGCTATGCCAGAGGCCAATACTGGCTTGATTGCAATGTTGCATGAGGATTGTGAGTCCAAGCCGACATGAGACGGGCTACACGTACCGGATGAGTGGCAGGTTTTGTGCTCTGTATGCTGGTCTGGGAAATGATGTGTTCAGCTTGTTGGCTTTTTTACCTCACGGATAAAAGCAAAGAATTCCTGCATCCCGTTTGATGTGATGGGAGTGACGACCAACTCGATAGAGAGCTTCGAACCATCACGGCTTAAAGCGTGGGTTTGGACGGGTTTGTACAGCCATGGGCCGATGCTGTTGTGTTGATAGTGGCGCATGCCATTGTGATGGTCGTTACGCATAGGTTTTGGAATGATGGTGTCCAGTTTTTTGCCTATAATGCGTTGTTTGGGCCAG
>CAZKHV010000270.1:0-1953 GCA_964552605.1 uncultured Zetaproteobacteria bacterium
GTGTTTTTATTGTTCGTCGCTGCGATGTTAGAGCCCGGCTGGCAGTTTCTGCGTTCGTCCGGCATCAATGGCCCGATGACACCCGGTTCGGTAGAATTAAAAATGTTACCGAAGGGCAATAATAACACCTTTAATATCACCATTGATTTGCCAGAAGGCGCAGCACTGGAAGAGACAGATCGTGTGGCCAGAGAAGTGGCTGAAGTGGTGCGGATGCATCCGATGGTTGTCGATTATGAAACCTTTGTTGGGCAGGCAGGCCCCATTGATTTTAATGGCATGTTGCGTGGTGCGGTATTGCGCCAGGGCACCAACCTGGCCGATATCCGGGTGAACCTGGTGGATAAACATCAACGCTCGATTCGTTCGGCAGGCATTGTGCTGGAGCTGCGTGAAATGTTGAAAGCTGTTTTGGCCGCCCATCCCAAGAGCAGCATCAAACTGGTCGAAGATCCACCGGGACCGCCCGTGCGCGCTACTCTGCTGGCGGAGATTTACGGGCCGGATTACCCAACCCAACGCCGCATGGCCAAGGCAGTACGTCAAACATTTGAAAAAACATACGATGTCACTGATATTGATGATTCGGTGGCTGATGATCAGATGCAGCTGAATATCAATGTGAATAAAGAGAAGGCGGCGCAACTCGGCGTGGCGACAGCACAGGTTGAAACGGCCTTGCGCGATTTTCTACACGGTTATGATTTTGGCGCGTTGCACGTTCGCAATGAGCGGCATCAGGTTAAACTGCATGTGCAATTACCAAAGGCGATGCGCGCCCATCGCGAAGATTTGAATCGAATTTATGTCAGTGGCAGGCATGGCCCGGTTGCCCTGTCTGCGTTTGCAACGGTTGAAGCTACGGTGGCAGACAAACCGATGTATACGAAAGACGGGCATCAGGTCACCTATGTCATGGCCGAGCCCAAACAGGGTTCGCAGGTTTATTCGCTGCTGGCTATGGATGCCCAGCTCGACGGGCAAGAAGTGTTGCCCGATACCGTGCTGAAAACCGGCGGCATGCGATTTACCAAAACCACGCCGGATGATACCGATGCTTATCATTTGTTATGGGACGGCGAGATGCGTTTAACGCTGGATGTGTTTCGTGATTTGGGGGCGGCATTTATCGTCGCACTGCTGCTAATCTATTTGCTTATGGTGGCATATTATGGGCAGATGATATTGCCGATGCTGGTGATGGCGCCGACAGCTCTGACCATGATCGGTATTTTCCCCGGTCACTGGATTACCGGCCAACCGTTCACGGCGACTTCAATGATCGGCATGATCGCTTTGGCCGGAATTGTGGTACGTAACTCCACGCTGCTGATTGATTTCATTCTCGATTATCGCAAACGGGGTCATGATGTAAAAACAGCCGTATTGGAAGCAGGTGCGGTACGCGCCCGCCCGATCCTGCTGACCGCGCTGGCTGTGATTGCGGGCACTTCAATCATGATCACCGATCCCGTGTTCGGCGGTTTGGGCGTGTCCATGGCCTTCGGCACTTTGGCAGCCACGATCCTGACCCTGTTTGTAACGCCGTTGATGTACTACCTCTGGCAACGCGAAAAGACATAGTCAAATACACGCGCCATAGAGGCACAAAGTAAACCTATTGCCTGTTGTTTGCGATGGCTCAATATGATTGTTTTTCTTTGTGTCTTCGTGGTGAAAATTTTTAATAAAGGAGAAACACAATGACAATTTCACGTCTGATACGGATTATTGCAGGAGCATTTATCCTGCTGAGTTTATATATGTCCTACCGCTATAACGGTGTGAATTTAACCGAACCGACCTGGCTGTGGTTTACGGCATTTGTCGGAGCCAATTTATTGCAGTCTGGATTTAGCCAGTGGTGCCTGATGGAAATCATCCTGTCCAAACTGGGCTTTAAACACAGCTGTGATAAATAGGCAGCTGCGCAGTTGATAGGTGCAGGCGGTG
>CAZKHV010000271.1:0-1935 GCA_964552605.1 uncultured Zetaproteobacteria bacterium
TAGACATTCTCAGCATGTAACGGCCTTTGGACGAAGCAGGCTTCATACGGTTCAGATCGGCCAACAGTGACTCAATATTTTCATTGAGCTTGGCTGCATCAAACGAGCGGCGACCAACTGGTGCATGAACCACAGCACCCTTGTCCACACGCACTTCAATCTGACCGGCTTTAATCGCCGTGACTGCCTTGGTAACATCCATAGTTACCGTACCCAGTTTAGGGTTTGGCATCAGACCACGAGGACCCAGCACACGGCCAAGACGACCAACCTGTGCCATCATGTCCGGTGTAGCTACAACACGGTCAAAGTCCATGAAACCTTCCTGAACTTTTGCCACCAGATCATCAGCACCAACAAAATCAGCTCCGGCTGCTTCTGCTTCTTCAGCCTTCGCACCCTTGGCGAATACGGCTACGCGTACTGTCTTACCTGTGCCATTCGGCAACGAGATAGAACCGCGAACCATCTGATCGGCATGACGGGGATCAACACCCAGTTTAATTGCTACATCAATAGATTCATCAAATTTTGTAGCTGGCTGTGCCAGAATTGCATCGACTGCATCTTTTACATTCACAGCCTGCGCCGGTACGGCTGCGAGGCTTGCTTTCATACGTTTGGTTAATTTTGCCATCGTTATCCCCTTAGCCTTCGACTTCCAGACCCATGGAACGGGCGGTGCCTTCAATAATTTTCATGCCAGCTTCTATATCGTAGCAGTTCAGGTCGGGCATTTTGGTTTCTACAATCTCACGAACCTGGGCGCTGGTGACTTTACCGACTTTTTGCTTGTTCGGTTCGCCACTGCCTTTCTTCAAATTCGCTGCTTTTAACAGCAATACCGATGCTGGCGGGGTTTTGATGATGAAATCAAAGGAACGGTCTGCATAAACGCTGATCACAACCGGCAGCGTCAGACCTTTTTCCATTTCCTGTGTCTTGGCGTTAAACGCCTTACAGAATTCCATGATGTTCACACCAGCCTGACCGAGAGCCGGACCTACTGGCGGAGCAGGATTTGCAGAGCCGGCAGGCACCTGCAATTTCACGATTTTATCGAGTTTTTTTGCCATTATTATATTCTCCAACCGGTTGCAGGCATCTTGCCCTTCACCTTTATTCGCAGTCAGTATCCCTGATGCTGCTTCCACGCTGTCTGTGGTATCCCTCTACATCCTGTAAAGGTTTTTAAAATCAGGATAAAAGCGCAGCTTTTATCCTTTTTCAACCTGAATATATTCAAGCTCTACCGGCGTCGGGCGACCAAAGATCGATACGCTCACCTTCAGCTTGGCCTTCTCTTCCATCACTTCTTCAACGATGCCGTTAAACGATGCAAACGGGCCATCAATAACGCGCACCGCTTCGCCCACGTCAAACATGACTTTCGGCTTCGGCCTTTCAATACCCTCTTCAATCTGGTGCACCAGCGCATCGACTTCATGTTGCGGCATCGGGCGCGGCTTGCCACCGGAACCCAGGAAGGCGCTAACCTGACGCGTATCTTTCACCACATGCCATGTTTCATCGTTCATTTCCATCTGCACCAGCACATAACCGGGGAAAAACTTGCGCTGCGAGGTGACCTTCTGGCCGTCTCTCAATTCAACCACTTCTTCACGCGGCACCATAATCTCGCCGAACTTATCCTCAAGACCTGCGCGCTCGATATTTTCCCGCAGCATCCGCTCAACTTTGTCTTCAAAGTTGGAATAGACCTGCACTGCGAACCATTGCATCGCCATTAGATCACCTTCTGTACGAGCCAGCTCAAGCTGGAATCAATCAGCCACAGAAACAGAGCAATAAAAATCACCATGACAAACACCATCAGCGTTGCCTGCAACGTTTCTTTCCGTTCTGGCCATGTCACCTTTTTGGTTTCGACCTTCACTTCATTGATGAATTTCTGCATGTCTCCGACACGACTCA
>CAZKHV010000272.1:0-1917 GCA_964552605.1 uncultured Zetaproteobacteria bacterium
TTATTTTTATCATTGCTCTGATTACGTTTTCCAATGGCACACGCATTGAAGTGCTGCCTAAAGAGGCGCGCCATACGGCCACCCTGCACGTTTCCAGCAGCCTTGGTTTTGCCGTCGCAAATACCGCCTATGCCTTGTATGGCAAGCCAAGCATTGAGATCGCAGCCAGCGGTTTCAAACCGATACACAAAACACTATTGGCATCGGAAATCGGCGGCACCCTGCACATCGAACTCTCCGAGTTGCCGCAACTGCTGCATTTGAGCACGAACCCCGATTCGGATAAAACACGCTGGTTCATCGATGCAGCATTGATCACTGTTGCAGCCGAACTCAAACATGAGCTTCTTTCCGGCTCCCATACAATCGACATTGATAACCCTTATTATCAAAAAAACAGTTTTAACGTCACCATGCAACTGGGCAAGACTCTACAACAAGCAATTGATTTGAAGCCGATAAACGGACAGATAAACATTGCCACCCAACCCAGTGGCGCGTTGATATCACTCAACAATCAACCGATCGGCACATCTCCGCTGCTATTGAAAAAAACAGGTGGCGAATACAGCATCACAATCAGCCATGCTGACTATCAGAGCATCACAGAAAACATTGAAATCACCAACACAGATAACATCATCAAGCGCAACTATCGCCTGGCTCCCAAAAGCGCCTATGTCTCTCTCCGTCTATCACCGCCTGGTGGAGTAGTGTTACTCAATGGCAAACGCATCACCAAGCCCGATGCCAAGCTGGCCATGACGGCGCGTGTTAAAAACATTATAAGCTACCACAAAGCCGGTTATTTTTCGCAACAGCAGAGCCTCAAACTTGAGCCCGAGCAACTGCAATCGCTCAGCTTTCATCTCAAGGCTGAAACCGGCAAGGTTGATGTGCGTTCAAAACCCACAGCAACAATTCTGGTCGATGGCAAAGCCATGGGAAAAACACCTCAGCTATTAACCTTATCCGCATTGCCGCACCGCATTGAACTACGCCGCAAGGGTTATCGCAGTTACCGTAAAAACATTACCCCGGGTAGCAAATTGACACACACTATTCGCGCCCTTCTCAGCACCGAATCACAAGCACGTTTGCATGAATCACCCCGTCAATTCAGCAATTCCATCGGCATAGAGCTCAAACTGTTCAAACCAAATACCACCTTTGTAATGGGTGCTCCGCGTTATGAAAAAGGCCAACGTGCCAACGAGTTTTTACGCACCATCAAATTGACGCGGCCATTTTATATCAGCACACATGAAGTCACCAACAGCCAATATAGCCGATTCAAAAAGACTCAGAACGCTCAGAATGAACCCGTCACTTCGATCAGTTGGGTTGAGGCCGCACAATACTGCAACTGGCTCAGCAAACGTGAAAAACTCATGCCCTTTTATCATATCCAAAATGGGCAATACCGTGGCTTTAATCCGGCTTCCACCGGCTATCGTTTACCGAGTGAGGCGGAATGGGAATGGTTGGCCAGAAAAGCATCCAAAGCCACGCAGAGCAAATTCAGCTGGGGTGACAGCACAACCATCCCTGCCAATGCCGGTAATATCGCCGATGAATATGCCAAAGGCCAAACCCGCCACTATGTGCCCAATTATTCCGACGCTTATGCCGGCATCGCTCCAGTCGGCAGTTATCCGGCTGAAAAAACAGGTTTGTACGATATCACCGGCAACGTCAGCGAATGGGTGCATGATGTATATTCCCTGATTCCCGGCGATGCTAAACGTATCGAAAGCGATCCACTCGGTGCCGGAGTGGGCAACACCCACAGCGTCAAAGGCTCGAACTGGCGATCGGGCAGCATCACCGAATTGCGTGCTGCCTATCGCGAAGGTGCAACAAAGGGTCGCGACGATATAGGTTTTAGAATTGCACGATACATCAATTGATCTGATC
>CAZKHV010000273.1:0-1916 GCA_964552605.1 uncultured Zetaproteobacteria bacterium
CGGTGAGCGGTATGGCTCAGGTCATCGCCAACGGGCGCGATTACAGCCCCGGCCAATTTGTTGCATTTGATAGCAAAGTCATACCTTGTTAGTCTACGAGCATCGTAACTATTCAGAGGAAATCTGAATAGCGACGCAAGTCGCGGTTGCAACTACCCAACGATTGAATAAACAACCTGAAGCATTCATGCATGTTGTTTATTTAAGAGCTAGCAATCATTAGATAAAGCCACGGGGAACAACACATGCCAGAAACATCCAACATTCAAGAGTTCATCAATCTTTATGTCATTCCATGGGGCATTAACATCGTCATGGCCATTGCCATTTTTGTTATTGGCCGATGGTTATCCGCTACCTTGTTGAATCTCACGGATAAAATGCTGAAAAAATCAGGCATGGATAAGATGCTGATCGATTTTGTACATTCCATTCTCAATGCGCTGTTATTGCTGTTTATTATTATTGCATCACTGGATCAGTTGGGGGTGGATACCACCTCATTTATTGCACTGATCGGTGCAGCAGGCCTGGCAATTGGTCTGGCTTTACAGGGCTCGCTGCAGAACTTTGCATCCGGAGTGCTGCTGATTGTCTTTCGCCCCTTTAAAGTTGGTCACTTTATTGAAGCAGCCGGTGTTTCGGGCGTAGTCGAAGAAATCGGTATTTTCAGCACACGCTTAAAAACCGGTGATAATCGTGAAATCATTGTACCCAACGGCGCAATCTATGATGGCACGATCACCAACAATTCCGCCCGTGATACGCGTCGTATCGATATGGTGTTCGGCATTGGTTATGATGATGATATTCGCAAAGCTAAAGCAATCATGCAGAGCCTGCTCGATGCCGATGAGCGGGTATTCAAAGAGCCCGCCGCACTGATCGCGGTTGCAGAACTGGCCGATTCCAGTGTTAATTTTAATGTGCGCCCATGGGTGAAATCAGGTGATTATTGGGCGGTGAAGTTTGATTACACGGAAAAGCTGAAACTGGCTTTTGACGATGCTGGTATTTCTATCCCCTATCCTCAGATGGATGTGCATATCAATAAACCGGAATAGCTCAATCTGCGGATAAAGCTTAAGCCAGATCCGCCAAAATTCGACTGTCATATTTTGTATCCTGCATCGTCTATTCAGAAGGTGGAAAAACCACCTTCTGAAGGAGGATGATATGAAATCGAAATTAATGCTAATCAGCATGGCCTGCCTTGCATCGGTATTTAGCGCATTACCTGCCTATGCAGGTAATTCCACAGCGGGTACAAAAATAGGCATCTTAAGCTGCGATTCCGTTCCCAATAGTGGCATCAATCTAATTATCCATTCGACTGTCAATATTACCTGTACGTTTGACTCGACCGATGGCAGTGGTGTGGAAAACTATGTCGGAGAGACCGGTATCGCCTTTGGTATCAACGCCAGCTTTGAAGTTGAAAAACATTTGCTGTTCGCGGTATTTGCCGCAGATACAGCATCCGGCAATCATAAACTGGCGGGTAAATATGGCGGTGTAGGTGCATCAGCCAGTGTCGGCGTTGGTGTTGGTGCACAAGTGCTGGTCGGTGGCAGCAACGAAAGCGTTTCATTGCAACCTGTTATCGAAGGCAATACCGGCATCGGTGCCAGTGCAGGCATCACCTATATGTATCTACAGGCGAAATAAATAGGGTTTAAAGTGATAGTGCTGACGGGTGTTACTCGACTTTAAATAAAGCGCGGACACAAAAAAGCGGTATGAAGTCCTTTTTCAATTGCAGTGCAGGTTCAAGGTAAAGACTCAATATGCATGAAGATACTTGTCTGTTGTATCGTAACCCTAACGTAAAAAGTCGAAGAGAACGGGAGTCACATAGTAATCTAACATGCTAAAATATATATACTAATACTTTTCGGTTTTGAAAAATACCGACA
>CAZKHV010000274.1:0-1882 GCA_964552605.1 uncultured Zetaproteobacteria bacterium
AATATTACTCAAATCCGCCAATTGATTCGTAATGCGATGAAAGAAATACAACAAAACAAACCACCCAAGTCATCACGTGCTTTGTTTAAAGTTTTACGCGATACCGTTGAAAGAACACCCACTGATACAGAATGATAAAATTACCATTTATCTTAACCCTAAAGAACAAAGACCGCTGCTTAGTCTATAAACAGACGGAGCCTGACATCTATACAATCAGACTTGTTATACATCCCTAAAATCATTCATTCATGCAACTTATATCTATAGATACGTATAAGTTGCCATAAATATACAAAGAAAAGGCGAAACTCTATTCTCAATAGCCAGAAAAATTAAAGAGGTCTCAGAGCATTATTTTTTACATTGTTTCATTGTAACTATTCAGCATAATTATAAATTAGTCCGTATCTATCCAGATTGCCGCTGATTTGTTCGATACCAAGGCGGAAAAGCACAACTTACTGCTGTAAGTGAGCATTTTCCAACGCAGGCATCGGGCGAATCGGTGGTGAGCTGAATAGTTACGTTTCATTTAACGGCAAAGAAATAAAGCCGTCCTTATCCCAACTCATGACATATTTCTTACTAAGCCCTTGGCTTCGGAAAACCCAATACTGATGTTTCAAGCAGGTCTCTACCCACTGAAAAATCTGCACAGTCTATATCAACAGGCTCACCCAGTATTTTACGACTCATCACTTCCGCAGTAATCGGTGCCAATGCTACACCATTACGATAATGACCCGATGCCACCCACAGCCCCTGCACATTTGGAACATGACCCAAATAAGGTAAACCATCAGGACTACCTGGTCTAAAGCCCATCCATTGATGTTCGACTTCTAAATTTTTTAAGCCTGGCGCAATTTTTTCCATCGATGCCATGAGTTGATGAGTCACTTGCTCGGTATTACCACGTTCAAAACCGACAAACTCCATGCTTGCCCCAACCAAGATGCGCCCATCAGCTCTGGGAACAAAATAAGCATCATCATGTTTGACAATAGATTTCATCAGTCCTGGCTCACCTTTAAGCAATACGATCTGACCTTTCACGGGTTTAATCGGCAAAACAAAACCCAATTGCTCTGCAAGCGCGCCACTCCAACTTCCACTGGCTAATAACACCTGATCAGCATCAAATCGCTGACCATCAACACACTCTACCCCACATAAAACATCTTGCTGCATCACAAGCGAGCTCACTTCGGTATTTTCATGCAGTTCTACACCCAACTTTTGCATCCAAATGCGCACTGCCTGTAACAAACGTGGGTTACGCAGTTGCGCCACCTCAGGCCAAACAAGTGAACCTGTTACATTATCAGCAAGGCTTCTTTCAAGAGCCTGTGTTTGTGCTGTATCAAGTTGATCAATATGCCAGTTAAAACGCTCAGACCAAGCAACCGCAGCTTGTTTATGATTAATTTTGTCATCGGAAAAAAAAGGTATTAACAAACCCGATTTCTGCCATTCAATGGATTGCCCAGTTGCACCTTCAATCTCCGCTCGAAAATCGGGATACATCGCAAGGCTGGCATCAATCAAATGACTAAATGAATCAGGGTAAAGCCACGGATGAATCGGACACAAAATTCCAGCTCCTGCCCATGAGGCTTCCTGCCCTGCTTGACCACGCTCCAGGACCAGTACATCTGCACCACGCTGTTTCAAAAAACATGCCGTCAAACAACCAATAATGCCGCCACCAATGACCACTACTTTCATGTTTTAAGCTCCCCTTTGGTTGATTGCCACATAGGAAGCTATAATATACCGCCTATGTCTGCGCACTCCTCTGCATCTTCAGTATCTGAAACCGCGATACGGCAAGCCTACCAGCACTGCCAAGAAATCGCAGCGCAACATTATGAGAACT
>CAZKHV010000275.1:0-1879 GCA_964552605.1 uncultured Zetaproteobacteria bacterium
CCCATTCACCCTTTCTCCATGACATAAGCAACTACTTATTTCATCGTGATCGGTGTCAATTTCCAGATATCGCGATTGTAATCCTGCATGGTGCGATCCGTTGAGAATTTACCACTGAATGCCGTATTCAAGATACTCATGCGAATCCAAGCGTTCTGATCCTGATAAGCCTCAGAAGCACGCTGCTGGGCATCGATATAGGTACGGAAATCAGCCGCCACCAACCATGGATCATCATTACCGCGAATCGCATAACAAATCGAGGCAAACAAACCCGGCTCAAACTGACTGAAATGACCGCATTCAAGCAATTCCATCACACGTTTGAAATCGTCATCAGCAGCAATAATGCCATTCGGGTCGTAATTACCACGTGTGGCTTCGACTTCTTCTGCCGTTAAGCCAAACAGGAAGAAATTGTCTTCACCCACTTCTTCACGAATTTCGATATTTGCTCCATCGAGCGTACCAATGGTCAGAGCACCATTCATCATGAATTTCATATTGCCGGTACCGGATGCTTCTTTACCCGCAGTTGAAATCTGCTCCGATAAATCGGCCGCAGGAGCAATCACTTCCATCGCCGATACACGGTAGTTCGGGAAAAAAACCACTTTTAATTTGTCGCCCACATCCGGATCATTGTTGACCACTTCCGCGACATTACTCACCAGTTTAATGATTTGTTTGGCCATGTAATAACCCGGTGCAGCTTTACCACCAATCAATACACAACGGTTGGTCCAGTTGGCTGTATCACCACGTTTGATGCGATCGTACAAATGAATCACGTGCAACACATTCAGCAACTGGCGTTTGTATTCGTGGATACGTTTCACCTGAATATCAAACATGGCATCGGGGCTAAATGTCACACCGCATTCGGCTTCAACAACCGCTGCCAAACGGACTTTGTTATCACGTTTGCAGGCTGCCCACTTTTTACGGAAGGCTGGTTTTTTTGCATACGGAGCCAAATCTTTCAACTGACTGAGTTCTGTAATCCAGCCATCACCGATTTGATCAGAAATCAATGCGGTCATGGATTTATTACACCATGCCATCCAACGACGCTGAGTTACACCATTCGTCTTGTTGTTAAACTTCTCCGGCCACATGTCATAGAAATCAGCGAACAGACCTTCAACCAACAAGTCGGAATGCAATTGCGCCACGCCATTGATCGAAAAAGCTCCAACAATGGCCAGATAGGCCATACGCACTTGTTGCATCGGCCCTTCTTCAATAATCGACATGCGACGCTGACGTTCAACATCACCCGGCCACTGTTTGGCCACTTCAGATAAGAACCGTGCATTGATTTCATAAATGATATCCAGCACACGCGGCAGCAAACGGCCAAACAAATGTACCGGCCAGCGCTCCAGCGCTTCCGGCAACAGGGTGTGATTGGTATAGGCCATCGTCTTGCTGACAATTGCCCAGGATTCATCCCAAGCCAAACGATAATCATCCATCAGGATACGCATCAATTCCGCAACCGAAACAGTCGGATGCGTATCATTCAATTGAAAACAATTTTTCTCGGCGAACTGGCTGAAATCTTCGCCATGCACTTCCACCCATTGGCGCAGCACATCTTTAATGCTGGCCGAAGCAAGGAAATACTGCTGACGTAAACGCAGTTCTTTACCGTTTTCACTGGCATCATTCGGGTAGAGTACCATCGAAATATGTTCCGCTTCATTCTTTGAAGCCACCGAACCGGCATAATCGCCAGCGTTAAATTCGCCCAGATCAAAGGCATCGGTCGCAGCCGATTTCCACAAACGCAGGGTGTTCACCGTACCGTTTTTATAACCAGGAATCGGTGTATCAAATGGAATCGCTAGCACATCCTGCGAACCCACCCAACGGC
>CAZKHV010000276.1:0-1858 GCA_964552605.1 uncultured Zetaproteobacteria bacterium
GTTTTGCATGGGGTGCTAATCTCTTACGCTGGTCAAAATAACTCTCACAGGATTTAATTTATGACTGCTTCAACCGATACTCCATTCGCATTTCTATTCCCCGGTCAGGGTTCGCAATCCAAGGGTATGCTCGACAGCTTTGATGGCATCGCAGTCGTGCAACAGACGCTGGAAGAAGCTTCTGATGCACTCGGCTACGACATGGAAAAACTCATCCGCGATGATGCCAATGATCAACTGGCACAAACTGAATTTACTCAACCGGCACTATTGACTGCTTCAACGGCGGTCTTACGCCTATGGAAGCAGCTCGGAGGCAACACAGCTGCCCAGGTCGCAGGTCATTCTCTGGGTGAATACTCCGCTCTCGTTGCAGCCGGAGCACTGAAGTTTACCGATGCAGTGCAACTAGTGGCCTTTCGTGGCAAGGCTATGACCGAAGCTGTGCCTGCAGGTGTCGGCAGCATGGCTGCCATCCTTGGCCTCTCGGATGAAAGCATTGAAAACTTATGCACGGAAGCGTCCGATGATAATCACAAGGTCTGGGCGGCGAATTACAACTGTCCGGGTCAATTGGTGGTGGCCGGACATACTGCGGCTGTTGAACGTTTAATGCTCAATGCCAAAGCAGCCGGTGCGAAGCGCACCTTAGCTTTGGCTGTTAGCGCACCATCGCACACGCCATTGATGCAGCCTGCTGCCGATGCCATGGCAGTGCGATTGCAGCAAACCACCATTCAGACACCGACATGTCCGGTGTGGAGCAATGCCAATGCCAGCCCTGAGCACGATGCGAATGCGATTCGCCAGGCACTGGTTGCGCAGTTGATTTCTCCCGTGCGCTGGACAGAAACCATTCAGAAATTATCCGCCGATGGTATTACCCAGGCCGTTGAAATGGGGCCTGGAAAGGTATTATCCGGTCTGGTTCGGCGTATAGATCGCAACATGAAAGTGGCTGTGAGTATCAATCCAGAACAATTGAATAACAGCCTTAACGCGATTGCAGGGGAAGCATGATGAGTGATTCAAAAACAGCATTGGTAACCGGCGCGAGCCGTGGCATTGGTTTTGTAGTTGCCAGCACATTAGCTGAAGCAGGTTATAATCTAGCCATTTGCGGCACTCGGCAGGAAACGATCGATCAAGCCGCTGCAAAAATTCGTGAGGCTTCCGGTGTCGAAGTCTTGGCCAAAGCGGTGGATGTAGCCGACCGCGAGCAAATTCAATCCTTTGTGCAGGAGACAGCCAAACACTTCGGCAAGCTCGATGTGCTGGTCAACAATGCTGGCATCACACGCGACAATCTATCGATGCGCATGAAGGAAGATGAATGGAATGCCGTGATTGACACCAATCTGAGTTCGGTATTCAATGCCATGCAGGCTGCCATCAAACCAATGATGCGTGCGCGTGGTGGTCGTATCATCAACATCTCATCGGTAGTCGCTGGCATGGGTAACCCCGGCCAACTTAATTATTGTGCCAGCAAGGGTGGCGTAGAAGCCATGACCCGTTCCCTGGCACGCGAAATTGGTTCACGCAACATCACCGTTAACGCTGTTGCACCAGGCTTTATTGCCACCGACATGACAGCAGATCTCGGTGATGACGCACATGCTAAACTTACCAGCCAGATTCCACTCGGCCGTTTGGGTGACCCGCAGGACGTTGCTGCAGCCGTTGCTTTTTTAGCCAGCGATGCAGCTTGCTACATTACTGGACAGGTATTGCATGTGAATGGCGGCATGCATATGTAACACCTTGCTGAACCGGTCTCATGCTTGTGTGGTACTTGTATGAATAAAGACCTTATGATAGAAGCCGCACTACAAAAATTTCGGGAGGACTTATGTCT
>CAZKHV010000277.1:0-1850 GCA_964552605.1 uncultured Zetaproteobacteria bacterium
GTTCAGTTCGCGTAAATCCTCTTCTTTGGCATCAACGTCAAAGTGACCTCCGCATGGAATCCAGACGCTTGGCATAATCCTCTGCCCGCGTTCTAAATCCAGAAATCCGATCTTCAATGCTCATGCGTCAACTCCAGTATGTTTATCAAAAGGTTGTGCAAGGTACATTGCCAGCATTTCAAATCAACCGATCAACGCAACCATAGCGATTGTTTAGCATGCGTCTTAGCTTGACGGCATGAACAAACAATCGGTACGTATCGACAAATGGTTATGGGCAGCCCGCTTTTTCAAAACGCGCAGTCTGGCCACTGAAATGGTCAATGCCGGGCATATTCAGTGCAATGGCGAACGCAGCAAGCCATCGAAAGCGGTTCAAACCGGTGATGTACTGCAGATTAAACGCAGTCAGGAAATATTTATTGTTACAATAACAGCATTGGCTGAAAAACGCGGCTCAGCCACCTTGGCACAAACACTGTACCAAGAAACGGAGCACAGCATCTCAGCGCGTGAAGAACAACGACTATTGCGCAAATTCAATGCCCCACCCGCTCCACAAAAACGGCCGGATAAAAAAGCCCGCCGCCAAATCATTCAATTCCGACGCAGAGAAGATTAATCATCAAGCTGGAAAGTTTTCGCCCTGCCCGAGTTTTTTTATCGGGCATCCACTTCTGATTCAAATTAGCGTGGAACTGAATTCCCGTTTTCCCCTGGGGACACTCTCTCACTCCGCGATTCATCTGATCACAGGAATGACAACCGGTAGTTCAATTCATAATTCACTATATCTCGCGCGCTCGGTCTTCAATGAAGATTACTTGATATTTTGCTGTTTCAAGATGCCGTATGAGACTGGCGCATACTCGAGGCGAATTAATACTCAGCAGCGAATTGTCTATCAGGTTTATGAAAATGCAAAAGTCGTGAAAATCATTCCGATGTGGACTCATCATGAATAGAATTTGCTTTCGATGAATCCGTATTGCCCCGACTAAGAGCATCTTTTTAAGGCTATACTAATCTTATTTCTAACCGCTTGCCCATCGCTACTGCTGTACGGGTGAGTGAATCAATCGACGTACCTGTTTCATTCGGGTCAAGGATTCGATCAAGCTGAGAACGGCTGGTATGCATACGCTCAACCAGCGCGCTTTTGGTGATGTGTTCAGCTTTCATCGTGTCCGCCAACTCCATTGCCAGAACTGTTTTGACAGCAACAGCAGTACATTCTTCAAGCAACCCCTGCTCGGCAAGAAAATCATTGAAACCACTACCTCTGTGTTTGTTTGCTTTCTTTTCACGCATATCACACACTCCTTTCTCCACCTTTTAGCCAGGCCAAGCGGCGGTTGTTTGCTATTTTCAAATCACTTTGCGGCGTCGACTGGCTCTTTTTCACTATCCCGTGCAACAAAACCATTTCTCCATCGTCAACCATGAAAAACACACGCGCAATACAGCCGTTGGAAATATGAGAGCGAACTTCCCAAAGCCCTTTACTCA
Organism: uncultured Zetaproteobacteria bacterium; assembly: GCA_964552605.1. Taxonomy (GTDB): domain Bacteria; phylum Pseudomonadota; class Zetaproteobacteria; order Mariprofundales; family Mariprofundaceae; genus Mariprofundus. The sequence continues at coordinate 1,510 of CAZKHV010000277.1, forward strand.
TATTCCGAACCAAAGGCATAGCAACAGGCCAGCGGAATTGCACCGTCTGAATGTCATGGCCAATGATGCTGCAATCATCCCGATGCAACGATTTCAACCATTGGCGAACAGGCTCATTGCCTCGATCACTACAGAAGAAAACCACATCAAGAATAATCTCATGATTCATGGGTGGATTGTATCAAATATGGTACATGTATCAAGGTAGAGTTAACTTGCTGTAAAAAGGTGCTTGCATACAACATCTGGGGAATGGGGAACTGTATATCTGGCGATGCAAACCATTATATAACGAATAAGGTTATATCGTGAGAGCGAAGCGAACCACGATATGAACCGTT
>CAZKHV010000278.1:0-1794 GCA_964552605.1 uncultured Zetaproteobacteria bacterium
TGATCATCATGGCCAGCATCAGTCTGGCTGGCTGCACTTGGGTTGAGCCCATTCCGGACTCCGTACACGTACGAGTGCTCTATCACGCTCAAGTCAAACACTGCAAACAAGTTGGCCGCACAACGGTTTCCGTATTGGATTCGATAGCTTTTATCCCGCGTTCACAATCACAGGTCAGCGAAGAGCTGGAAACTCTGGCACGCAATTCAGCCGTCGAGATTGATGGCGATAGTGTGGTTGCTATCAGTAAGATTATTGATGGCGAACAGGTATATCAGATCTATCAATGCAAGGATCAATAATGTCAAAATCCCTATCCTCTCCCCTGCCCGACCGGAAAAAACTCCAAAGCCTGCTCGAGGATGTTGGCCAAGCCTTTAACGATGGAGCCAACGGCACAACATTGAGCCGACAGATGTGTGCCAGCGTCGATGCGATGTTGATCGACTTGTGGCAGCAACATGCACCCACAGCATGTCGATCTATCGATCTGGTCGCCGTCGGCGGTTATGGGCGCGGTGAACTGGCTCCGCATTCGGATTGGGATTTGTGGTTTCTCATGCCGGAAACGGTGGATGCTAACATCGAATCTGAAATTCAGGCTTTCATGTTATTATTGTGGGATATGGGCGCACATATTGGTAGTGCGGTGCGCAACATCAAGGAAACCTTGTTGCATGTCGATGAAGATTGGTCTTCAGCCACGGCTGCTCTGGAGTCACGCTTATTGGTCGGCAACGGCGAACTGCATCAACAGCTGAACAGCAAACTGCAGGTCTTTTTCAAGAAAAAACGCAAAGCCTTTGTCGAAGCCAAACTGAGCGAGCTGGAAGCACGTTACGATCGCACCGGCCGCACGGCCTTTTTAATGGAGCCCGATATCAAAGAAGCCCGAGGCGGTTTGCGCGATGTGCAAACCGTATTCTGGTGGGCCAAGGCCTGGTATGGCAGTGATAATGTCGATGACCTGGTGCAACAAGGCGCTATCTCACAACAAGAGTGTGATCATTTACTCGAAGCTCAAGATTTTCTCTGGCGCTGCCGAGCGGGCCTGCATCTGGAGGTCAAACGCGCTTCCGATCGTTTGGGTTTCGAGCAACAGGTCATTCTCGCCGAACGCATGGACTATCAAGCCATCGGACATCTGCCTGCGGTGGATGCATTCATGAAAGATTATTTTCGTCATGTCGGTCGCATTTCGCGTATCACGGGCATGATGCGCATGCATTTTCAAGAACTGCTGCACCCGCAACGTTTCACCTTCAAGCGCAATATTGGTGACGGATTTACCATTGAAGGCGATCTGGTGGGCATCAGCCATGCCGATGTATTCAACGAAGATCCGCTGCGTTTGTTGCGTGTTTTTCATGTCTCGCAACAGGATCGGCGCCGCTTATCGAGTCCGGTGCTGCGCCAGATTCGTGCCGATGTGACGTTGATCGATGATGAGTTTCGCCAAAACCCGGAAGCCCAACAGCTGTTTTTACAGATTTTAAGGCACCAGCGCAATGTACACTGGACCTTGCGCGGCATGAATATTACCGGCGTGTTAGGGCGCTTTATTCCCGAATTCCGCGATGTAGTTGGTCTCGGTCAATTCAACCGCTATCACGCCTGCACGGTCGATGAACACACCCTGCGTGCCATCGGTGAAGCACGCAATTTCTGGCATCGCAGCCGCCATGAGCGTTTGCCTCTGGCACACGATATTTGCCATAAAATAAAACGACCGGAGTTGTTGTATATTGCACTGATTTTTCATGATATTGCCAAAGGCATGCAAGGTGATCATTC
>CAZKHV010000279.1:0-1777 GCA_964552605.1 uncultured Zetaproteobacteria bacterium
ATTCGATCCTTTGTTGATTTGCTGGAGCGCCACCCCAATGCGGTTATCTTCGGTAAGCCGGGGTCAGGAGAATAATAATGAGCATAGTATCTAAGCTGGTTTTGGCCTTGAGTGTGTCGTTATTGATGAGTTGTGGCGCTGCAGTGACGCAGTATTATGTTTTAAATACAATATCTGCCTCAAAGCCGTCGAATAGCGACAAATCACAAAACTCTGTACAACAGATCGCTATTCGCCAGCTGGAGATTCCCCGTTATCTGGATCGACCGCGCATGGTTAGCCGGGATGCGAAAAATCATTTGCGTATTTCTGAAACGCATCAGTGGGGTGGACGTTTGCGTGATGATCTGGCTCGCACCTTAAGTGATAACCTGGCTGACCGATTGGATTCAGTTTCTGTGTTTACCGCACCATTTCCTGGATCGATGCATGCCGATGTATCGTTTCTGATTGATATTCGACAGTTTGAACGGGTGGCCGATGGGCATATTCATTTCAACGTGCGTTGGCATATTCAGCGTGCGGGTGCAGATACGCTGAGTTATTTTGATGCGATGGAGAGTCAGGCTGAGGTGAAAAGCGGTGATTATGCAGGGGTTGCTGCGGCGATGTCTCAGCTGTTGGCTCGATTGGCTGATAAGATGGCGATGGTGATCGTCAATCTGCCTGTGCCTCAGCATCCCTAGTGTGGAACGCCTTGAATAGCTGTGCGCGTTTGATGCTTGCCGTCGCGATGCTGTGTGTGACCAATCAAGCGCAGGCATTGGCCGCGGGTGTGACATTAGAACACATGACGGGCAAGCACTCCCAGCATCTGGCTGGTTTGAGTGCGACAGCGATTATGCTGGAATCACTTAAACGGCATGATTTATACCCTTACGTTTATGAAGAACAAACACTGGTGATGATTGATGCCAAACAACATCATGATGTGCGCCGCTTATATCGTTATTCACGTCTGCAAAGCGATGGCACATTTAAGGCGATGATTAAGTTTGTCTATCCAGATTCCATCGCCGGTTCAGCATTGATTTTTACACGCGCGCCAGATGGCGGCCGCAAGAGCCAATTGTATTTGCCCGCACTCGGTGTCAAACCGATGGATTATGTCGGTGGCGTTGCCGATGGTCAGATGCTGGGCAGTGAATTTTCGCTAGAAGACCTGATGCCGGAAGATATGCATGGCTTTGTCTATCAGCGGGATAACGATATTGTTGATGGTGGTGTGTTGTATTTTGTATTACGGGCACGAGCGCTGGATTCGGCCCATGTGCGGCGCACCTATGCTGTTCGAACATTGTTGATTCGGCAGGATAACTTTTTTGTAGCCACCATTGATTACCGGGATCAACAGGGACGTTTGGTTAAACGGCAGACACGCCATGATATTCATCCGGTGAGCGGTAAGATGTGGCGTGCGGATATGATTATCGTGGAAAACTATCGCAATCATTATCGCTCTATTTTGAAAATCGATCGGCGTGTGTATTCAAGTGATTATGTGCCGGAATCGATGTTTGATGTGTCTCAGTTTGTCGGTGTTAAAGGTGTACATAACGATTCGTTGTTGAATGGGAAACACGAGTCGGTAGAGGCGATCAAAGCGGGGGAGAAACCATGAATCGGATGTTGATGTATGGATTGCAGCATCGCTGGATGGTGGTGTTGATATTGGTTGTTTTGACCATCGGTGCAGCCATGGGCATACCGTCGTTGCATGTCGATGCCGGTGTTGAAAGCATGGTCTCGAAGGATGACACTGCGCATAAGGCCTATG
>CAZKHV010000280.1:0-1774 GCA_964552605.1 uncultured Zetaproteobacteria bacterium
TGAATGCTTTCAAGGCTTTTTTTATTGCCAGCAAGATATCAAGCTGAAAAACTAGCAGCGGCCATACGTGTCTTCAAAACGTTCAATATCATCTTCTTCCAGGTAATCACCTACCTGCACTTCAATCAACTGCAGCATTACTTTACCGCGATTTTCCAAACGGTGGGTTTCACCAATAGGGATATATGCACTGCCATTGCGTGGCACGACTTTCACCAGATCACCGCATGTCACTGTTGCTGTACCAGCCACCACTACCCAATGCTCTGAACGATGCTGATGCGCTTGCAAGCTCAGTTTAGCACCCGGTAATACGCTGATACGTTTTAACTTATAACCATCACCGGACTCTTCCAGTACCGTATAACTACCCCAAGGACGACGCACGGTGACATGTTCGATATGATAACTCTGATCGCCTTGTTTCAGCGAATCCACCAATTCACGCACACGCTGACTCTCACCCGCCTTGGCCAGTAAAATCGCATCGGGTGTTTCCACCACAATCAAATCGTCCAAGCCAACCGCCGCAATCAACCGTGATTCACTGCGAAACAAGGAGTTTTTGCAATCAATCGCCAACACATTACCACTGATTTCATTGCCATCTGCATCGCGCTCTGCCATTTCATGCACAGCGTCCCAGCTGCCGACATCGGACCAGCCGATATCAGCCGTCACCAAAGACACATTATCCGATTTTTCCATTACACCATAATCAATCGAAATATCCGGCATGTTGCTAAAATCATCACGAATAACTTCCTGCCACGCTTCGCCATTGTTCCAGCGCTCTCGCATAGGTTGCAAAACAGACCAGACTTCGGGCAAATGTGTTTTGATTTCCGCCAAAATCACCGAGGCCTTCCAGACAAACATGCCGGAGTTCCAATAATAGTTCCCATCATCGAGCATCTTTTGGGCGGCCTTTTTCTTCGGCTTTTCAACAAAACGCAACACCTGATGTAAACCATTCTGTTCAGCTTCGGCTTGAATATAACCAAAGCCGGTTTCCGGCTGATCTGGAACAACACCAAAGGTAACCAAGCGTCCCGTATCAGCGGCAGCTACTGCCTGCTTTAAACAGGCCTGAAATGATTCGCTCTTGGAAACCAAATGATCAGCAGGCAAAACCACCATCACAGGGTCATCGTCATTCAAATCCTGTAGAAGTGCAGCACTGAGGGCGATAGCCGGAGCAGTATTGCGCCCACATGGCTCAAGAATCTGATGCAAACCATCCAGCTCAGAGAAAGCCTCGCCTGTTGCATGCGATTCACCGGTGATAACCCATACATCATCTTCTTCAATCAATGGTGAGAGACGGGAAATAGTTGCTCCCAGCATACTTTGTTCACCATTGAGGTTAAGAAACTGCTTGGGTAATTGTTGGCGGGACAATGGCCACAAACGGCTACCTGAGCCACCAGCCAATACAACTGCCTTTAATACATCACTCATATAAACTCCATCTAGCCTGCATTATTCATCAAATTCTTTCATTATAGCGCAAAAACCATGATTTATTCCAACAACGCCCATCACCACATCGAGCGGCAATCAATATGTGTCGAAATCACTTCGCTTCAGCAGAAATCGTGGTCTGCTGTTTAAATCGTCGGCTGACATTCATCGTGACATACAACCAGAACACGCATAAAACGATATTTATCATAACCAATGTCATCGGTGACATGGCCAAGACTGAAATAACGATAAATATGATTCCACCCTGAATCAAATCACCAAAACGCGTGAAAAACGTATTGATCGC
>CAZKHV010000281.1:0-1761 GCA_964552605.1 uncultured Zetaproteobacteria bacterium
TGTCATCGGCATTTATTTATAACAATCCCAACGAAAAAGGTGCATGCGGTTGCGGTGAATCCTTTTCGGTATAGTTTTACAGCACTTCGCGGAGTTTGTTTTGTGTAGAAAGGGTTCGATATTGAAACGCTGGTTAAGAAAACACTGATTTATTCAGCGTTTCTGTGCATCCCATGAGTGGGCTGTCAAATCAGCATCTCTTTGCATCATTCAAACTATTCTTTTTTCCGCGTAGGCTGTTTAGGTTCAGGTACGTTTTTTCAATTTTAAATTCAATCGTTTAAAGGGAGTTATGATGTCCAGTGTCTTATTATCCATTTCAGGCCATGATCGCCCGGGCATCGTATGCGATGTGGCGGAGTCATTGCTGCATCTCAATGCCAATATTGAAGATTCATCGATGACAACCCTGCGCGGGCGCTTTACCATGATGTTGATTGTGCGCTTGCCGGACGATCGCAGTATCAGCGACTTGAAAGCGGCCTTGGCCGAACTTGAGCAGCGCACACGTTTAACAGTGCAGTCGCAAACCATCAGTGATGAAGAAGCGGCAGCTCCAGCCCTTGAACCAGATTATGTAATCACCGTACATGGTGCGGATAAGGTGGGCATTGTTCATGCTGTAAGCGAAGCTTTATCGACCCTCGGAGTATCCGTTGTCGATGTATCCACCCAATCACGCAGCACAGAGCAAGGCAATGTATATATGATGGCCTTGGAAGTGGCGGCCTGCGGTCAGGGCGATGCGATGCGTATCGCACTCGATGCCGTAGCCAAGCAGATTGGTGTTGATGTTGATCTGCATGTTTTGGACGACGCTGTTCTTTAGTTTTATGTTCATTTCGTCTTAGTCGCATGATTCAAACTATATTAACGCATCCTGATGCCGCGTTGCGTCGTATCGCTGATGCGGTTGATGTATTCGATGGCGCGTTAAACAATGCTTTTTCAGCCTTGCAGCAGACCATGCAAGCAGGGCCTGGTGGCGTGGGTATTGCAGCGCCACAAGTGGGTGATCAGCGGCGCATGATTGTGATCGATTGCAGTCAGAGTCTGCGGCCATGCCAACATCATGGCTTGTTGTTGATGGTGAATCCTGTCATTACATCCTCAGCGGGTGAGCGATTGGGGCGTGAGGGTTGTTTATCCGTGCCCGATTGGGTGGGTACGGTGCCACGCGCGGCAGAGATATGTGTCTCGTTTGATGATCCGTTTGGCCAAGCGCAACAAATTGACAGTGTGGGTTTTGAGGCGCGCGTCATTCAGCATGAAATTGATCATCTTGATGGTGTGTTGTTTATTGACCGGGTGCTTTCGAGCAAGGCTTTAGTGCGGCGCATGCATGCCTGAATTACCTGAAGTTGAAACCGTTTGTCGTGGACTGGAGCCGCTGCTGCATGGTCGAAGCATTGTGTCGGTCATCTGTCATCGTAAAACATTGCGTTACCCTTTGCCGGATCTGAGTGTGTTAGAGGGGCAACGCGTGCTGCGTGTGCGCCGCCGTTCGAAATACCTGTTGTTTGAGTTTGATTCGATAAACTCGGAGGCGGGCGGGCAATTGCTGGTTTGGCATCTGGGTATGACCGGCCAGTTTCATGTCTTGCCGGAGCAAGCGCAGCCTGGTGCGCATGAACATGTCTGTTTTTATCTCAGCGATGGGCAAAGTCTGCGTTATCGCGATGCGCGGCGTTTTGGTTATGCCGGCCTGTTGGATGCCGAGCGCTGGCAGTCGCATGCCTGGTTTGCCAATCTGGGGCCAGA
>CAZKHV010000282.1:0-1739 GCA_964552605.1 uncultured Zetaproteobacteria bacterium
GCGTTAAATATGGGGCTGGTGCAATGGATTGAATTTACACTGGCTACGCCAGTTGTGTTGTGGGGCGGCTGGCCATTTTTTGAGCGCTTCGCGCTTTCGGTTAAAACTTGGAATTTGAATATGTTTACCCTCGTTGGCTTGGGTGTCGGTGTGGCTTGGTTGTACAGCATGGTGGCGCTGCTGTTGCCGGGTCTATTTCCGCCTCTGATGCAGATGGATGGCGGGCTCGTTGATGTGTACTTTGAAGCGGCTGCTGTCATTACTACGCTGGTCTTATTGGGGCAAGTGTTAGAATTGCGGGCGCGCTCACGCACCAATGAAGCGATTAAATTATTGCTCGGCATGGCGCCGAAAACAGCACGTTTGGTGAAGGCCGATGGCATGGAGATTGATGTGCCGATGGAGGATGTGCAAGTCGGTGATGTGTTGCGTATTCGTCCGGGCGAAAAAGTGCCGGTTGATGGTGTGGTGACTGAGGGTGAGAGCTTGGTCGATGAATCGATGGTGACCGGTGAACCGGTGCCGGTCGAGAAGTTCGTGGGCGAAACATTGATTGGCGCAACAGTGAATGCCAATGGTTCGTTATTGATGCAGGCCAAAAAAGTTGGTGCGGACACGCTGCTATCCCAGATTGTGTCGATGGTGGCCGATGCCCAGCGTTCACGTGCGCCGATTCAGAAAATGGCTGATACGGTGGCCGGTTTCTTTGTGCCGGTGGTGATTGGCATTGCCATGATTGCGTTTGGATTCTGGTTTTTTATTGGCCCTGAGCCGCGTCTGGCACATGCGATCATCAATGCTGTTGCTGTGCTGATTATTGCCTGCCCGTGTGCTCTGGGTCTGGCCACACCGATTTCAATTATGGTGGGTACGGGGCGAGGTGCGACGGCTGGAGTGCTGATCAAAAATGCCGAAGCCTTGGAAATCATGGAAAAGGTTAATACCGTGGTGGTGGATAAAACAGGTACGTTGACCGAAGGTAAACCGAAGTTAAGCACAGTGCTTGTTACCCATGAGGATCATGAAGACGTGGTTTTGATGTTGGCCGCGAGCATGGAGCGCGCCAGCGAACACCCGTTAGCAGCGGCAATTATTGCTGGTGCGGAGCAGCGTCACTTGGCATTGCAGGCGGTTGATGACTTTACGGCCATCACCGGCAAAGGAGTGCAGGCGCAGGTTGCTGGGCGCGCTATTCTACTAGGCAATGCCAAACTGATGCAGGATCATGAGGTTGAAATTCAGACGGTATCATCCGATGTCGAAACACATCAGTTATCCGGGGAAACCGTCATGTATTTAGCTGCCGATAAGCAATTGATCGGTTTGATTGGTGTCTCCGATCCGATCAAGGCATCAACACCCGATGCCATCAAGGAGTTGCGTGATGAAGGCATTGAGGTGGTCATGCTGACGGGGGATAATCACAATACAGCTGCGGCGGTGGCGAAGAAACTAGGTATCGAACGCTTTGAGGCCGATGTGTTGCCGGATCAAAAAGCGGCAGTGATTAAAGCCTTGCAAGCCGAAGGTAAAACCGTGGCCATGGCTGGCGATGGCATCAACGATGCACCCGCTCTAGCGCAGGCCCATGTCGGCATTGCCATGGGTACGGGTACGGATGTGGCCATGGAGTCTGCCGGTGTGACGCTGATCAAGGGTGATTTGACCGGTATTGTACGGGCGCGTCGCTTGTCACGCGCCACGATGAAAAATATCCGCCAGAATCTGTTTTTTGCCTT
>CAZKHV010000283.1:0-1737 GCA_964552605.1 uncultured Zetaproteobacteria bacterium
CCTGAAGGCTGGCAGGTTACCGATATCAAAATAAAGCCGCTGCAGGTTAAATTAACAGGGCCTGAAGTCTGGCTGGAAACCTTGCAGAATGTAGGTACGACACCGATCCGTCTGGCATTGAAAAATGGTGTATTTAAAATTCGAGCAGGCATTGAAAGCCCATCCGGCAAAGCCATTCGATTGGCAGAGAGCAATGCTGACATTACGGTTGAAGGCCGACTGCTGCAACAGAAACGGATACGGCCAGTAGATAACACAAAGCCTGCAGGAGAGTCACAATGAGACGTTATTTTGGTACAGATGGTGTGCGTGGTACGGTGAATCAAACACCGATGACGGCGGAATTTGCCTTAACATTAGGCAGGGCTGCCGGTCATGTGCTTACCCGCCATCTGCAGCACAGGCCGCATATCCTCATTGGTAAAGACACCCGCCTTTCCGGCTATATGATTGAATCGGCTCTGTGTGCAGGCCTAACGGCTCAAGGCATGAATGTTTTATTGGTTGGCCCTATTCCAACCCCTGCGGTGGCCTATTTAACGCGTAGTTTGCGTGCCGATGCAGGTGTTATGTTATCGGCATCGCACAACCCAGCCGGTGATAACGGCATCAAGTTTTTTGCAGCCGATGGTTTTAAATTGCCCGATGCAACCGAGCTTGCCATTGAAGCATGCATCGATGATTTACCACCGTTGCCGCCAGCTCTTGAAATCGGCAAAGCGTTTCGTATCGATGATGCACGCGGACGTTATATCGAATTTTTGAAAGGCTCGTTACCAAAGCGCATGCGCTTTGATGGCATTAAAGTGGTCGTAGATTCGGCCAATGGTGCAGCTTATGATATCTCACCGCGTTTGTTGCGTGAGCTCGGCTGTGAAGTCGTACGCATGTATGATGAACCCGACGGTTATAATATTAATCGCGAATGCGGCTCGACATATCCGGAACATATGATGCAGAAAGTGGTTGATACGGGTGCTGACATCGGCCTAGCACTTGATGGTGATGCCGATCGATTGATTGCCTGCGATGCCAATGGGCAACTTATTGATGGGGATCGGGTGATTGCTATTCTGGCTGAGCATGCGCAAAACAACGGTGTGTTGTCTGGCGCTGCTGTGGTCACCACATTGATGAGCAATATGGGGCTGGAGCGTTATTTGGCTGATCGTGATCTGGCCATGCATCGCGCTGCGGTGGGTGATCGTTATGTGCTCGAAATGATGCGTGAAAAGGGCTGTAATATTGGTGGTGAACAATCCGGTCACATGATTTTACTCGATCACAATACCACCGGCGATGGATTGATGACAGCACTGCAGTTGCTTTGTGCAATGAGTGAACAAGATAAGCCATTGTCCGATATGGCCGCCGATATGGTTTTATTTCCTCAAAAGCTGTGGAATATTGTCATGCCGGAACGCAAAGATGTCTTGGGTGATGAGCAGGTTCAAAGCCTTATTGCTGAGGCGGAGCGTCGCTTGAATGGCAGTGGTCGCATTAATGTGCGCATGTCCGGTACAGAGCCGAAACTGCGTATTATGGTGGAAGCGGAAGATGAATCGCTGATGCTTGATGTGGGTGAACCGCTTGCTGAGGCCATTACCACGCTCATTTGTTAGGAAAACCCTCCTCAAAAAATGTGCGATTTCAAGCTCCAAGTGCAACACACGCAAATGGTTATGAAAGTCGAAAGACTCAGGCATCAATATTGGTAAAGCCATTTTTTGCCAATAA
>CAZKHV010000284.1:0-1734 GCA_964552605.1 uncultured Zetaproteobacteria bacterium
TGAAGATGAAATCACAATGAAGAAAGACTGTGCAACCCAATCAAGAAGCCAATCGTCTGAGCTTTTCATCCGCCATACGCAAGTTTTCACTAACATCATGCCCCAGACACAACAATAAACGCATACCCATTTCCGAATGCTTTTTACACAACCGCTTTAAGGCACCATGTTTAAGAACCGCCACCGTACAATCCATGATTGCACGCCCATCCACCCGACGTAATCCGGGCTCGAGAAAAGTCACTTCACCCACCGACATGCCCGGCCCGAAAATAGCCAAGCGCAACCGTTTTGTTTTTCCATACGCCAACAACACATCCACCTCGCCGGACAAAATCACAAACAGCGCATCACCATATTCACCACTGCGAAACAAAAAATCATTGCGTGCAATATCCTGTTCCTTAAAAAAAGGCAGCAACAACTCTTTTTCTTTGGCACTAAAAGCATTCATCAGCTCTGATTCCGCCAAGCTAATCGCAGCACCGCGCTCACGCATCGTATTGCAATGCTTTTTCAGCAGGCTGTTTTCAGCATATTCCAACGCTTTATCCGAATCGGTAAACGTGCGCAGATGAACATTTTTATGATACGGCACCAGCATTTCATGGCGATGCCCATGTCGCTTCACCAAGCCCATGCTTTTGGGCACATGCGCCAGAATCAATTCACCATCACGCTGGCGCATCATGCCGTACATATGTTCAATCAATCGCACTGCGGTCAAATCCACTTGAATGATCCGTCGCATATCCAACACGATGTATGTTGCCCGTTTCAAATCATCCAGCATGGCATCGTACAAATGATCCGTCGTGCCAAAGAACAAACTACCTTTCAAATCATAACCAACAATGGCATCGGGATGTTTATTCAAACAGCGGCATTCGGATTTAAGACGGCGACGCAACGATGAACGCTCACCGATATTCCAGCGCCGCTGCACGATAGCCGACTGCACTTGCAAACGAATAAATTCGACGGCAGCCAGCAACACCCCAAACGCAACAGCCAGCATTAAATCATAAAACACAGTCACCGCTGTCACAATCAACGCAATCGCCGCATCAATACGCGCCTGTGGCGTACGCAACCAGAGTAAAATATCTTTATCCAACATGCCGAATATGGCGACGTATAGAATAATCCCAGCGAAGACACTGATCGGCAGCACTGCCGCCACAGAGCCCATAAACAGGATCAACAATAACATGCACACGGCAGCCACCGCCCCTGCCCAAGATCGACCCCCGCTTTGAATCGCAACCAGCGTTGCACCTGTAGTACCTGCACCCGCCATGCCACCCACAAACGCACTTAATATATGGCCGCTGCCCTGCCCCATCAATTCACGTTTGGCATGATGACGGGAGCCGGTCGATACATCGGCCAGCACAGCAGTGAGCAGGGTATCGAGTGATGCCAGCACCGCCAAAGCTAGCGCTGAGCCTATCATCAGCAGCCACGGAAACTGATCGAATTGATCTATGATTTGTGCAACATCAAAACCGAGATGCAAATCATTTAAACCCGGCAACCGACCAACCACCCAGCTCGCCGGCAGACTATCGACTTGAAACAAGGCAAAAAGATGAAATGCCAATGTGCCCAACAGCAAGCCCATCACCGTACCCGGAATCTGTTTCAGCCAACGCGGCAGCCAAACCATTGCCGCCAAAGTCACCCCCGCAGCAGCCAAGGGAATCCATGCGCCCTGCTGCATGGTCAGTTCGC
>CAZKHV010000285.1:0-1719 GCA_964552605.1 uncultured Zetaproteobacteria bacterium
ATATGAAACAAGCTCCCGACGTTATCCTGCTGGTGCGTGGTGGTGGCAGCATGGAGGATTTGTGGTGTTTCAATGATGAGAGAGTCATCAAAGCCATTGTCGACTGCCCCATCCCGATTATCTCCGGCATCGGACATGAAATCGATACAACCTTAGCCGACCTGGCCGCAGACTTGCGCGCAGCCACCCCATCCAATGCGGCTGAATTATGTTGCCCTTCATCCGAGGAGTTGCATCGCCGCATACCACGTCTCACACGTTTAAGTCAGTTGCTCAACCAACGTTTGGGTCAAAAAAACCGCGATCAGCAAAGCCTGCAACAACGCCAAATCCAGGCATGGCAACGCCATACCGATGCACATCATCATACTAGCGAACAGCTGGCATCGCGTTTAAGCCACAGCTATCACAGCAATATCAACAGCATGCGCAGCCCTTTACGTTTGATCGAGAAACGTCTGATTCCTCTGCAACCGATTCAACGCATGCAACAGCAGCGTTTGTTGCACAGCCAGCAACGAAACACCTTGACTCAACACATGCGTACAGGCCTACAGCAACAGCAGCAACGCTGGAGCAGTGTTGCGCAACAATTGATTGAACAAAAAAAACATATCCAGTTTAAACGTCAACAACTGGCGGTACGTTGTGGCGAACTCAAGGAGCTCGATCCATCGCGAGTGCTCGATCGTGGTTACAATATAAGTTATTCAGCCGATGGACAGATCATTACCCAGGCTGCTCAAGTCAGCAGTGGAGACAGCATGCAAGTGCGCTTCCGTGATGGCACGGTGCATGCCAAGGTTACATCATCAATGCACCCTACAACTCAAACAGAATCAACAGGGAAAACAGCATGAATACACGACCATTACGATATTTCATTTTCATATGCGCCACACTGTGGTTGTTACCCGCCCATGCCAGCCAGTGGTCGGGCATTCAGGGAGAGGTGGTGAATGTAGAACTGGCCTATCCCGGCAAAAGCTTATCGCTCACCTGCTTTGGCAGAAGCTGGCCGCTTAAAACAAGCGGCGATGGTCATTGGCATGGCTGGATCGGCATCGACCTCAAAAAAGAAGTCGGCAAACATAATATCATGTGGCGCTCAGGAAAAACGGTCATCGCCAATGATTTTCTTGCGGTCAACAAGGGGGTCTTTCGCATCTCGCGCATCGAAGTGGCCAGCAAGATGGCCAGTTTGAGTAGCGAAATCTTGCCGCGTTACTGGCGCGAGGTGAAAGCATTAAAAGCCACGTATGTTGAAAAAGTATCGGCCAATCCCGATATCATCATGCACGGAGAACCCATTGAAGGCATCGAGTCCACGCCATTCGGAGCACAACGCATCGTCAACGGAAAACCGAAATCGCCGCATTCCGGAATCGATATTGCTGCACCTGCAGGCACGAATATCGTCACCCCACTGGCTGGTCGGGTGCTGTTGGTCGCTGACATGTATTTGAACGGAAAAACTGTAGCCATTGGCCATGGCAATGGTTTAGTGTCCATCTTTTCACACATGAGCTCAACTGCAGTAAAGCTAGGTGATTGGATTGATACACGGCAGAAGATTGGTGAAGTTGGTGCTAGCGGACGAGCCACTGGCCCCCATTTGCATTGGGGTGTACGCTTTAACGGCGCACGGGTAAATCCGGCAAGTATGTTATAGTGAATAGCGACTTAGGTCGCGTTGCGAACACCCAACGATTGAGTAAC
>CAZKHV010000286.1:0-1702 GCA_964552605.1 uncultured Zetaproteobacteria bacterium
AATCTCAGTCAGTGCTGAAATATGAACATCGCCATCATTCAAGGCTGGAATATAACGATATTGCTGACCCCCTGCGGCAAGAAAGTAGTCGCGATTTTCCATGCCGATCTCTTCAATGGTTTCCAGACAATCGGCTGAAAAACCCGGGCAGATTACATCAACAGAACGCACACCTTCCTTACCCCAGTTTTTCAGCGTGGCATCGGTATAGGGCTGCAACCACGGCTCGCGACCAAAGCGTGATTGAAATGCGACAGGGGCTTTTTCTTCATTCAAATCGAGTCGCTCTCGCAACAGTCGAGCGGTTTTTTGGCAATGGCAGGGATAAGGGTCGCCCCGTTTAAAATAACGTTCAGGAATACCGTGATAGCTCATGAGTAAGCGTTCACTCTGGCCATGTTCTTGCCAATAATGTTGTACACTTTGAGCCAGAGCATCGATATAAGCCGGATGATCATGATAGGCATCAATCAAATGCAATTCAGGAATACGCCGCCACGATTTCAACACCTCGGCAACCGCATCAAAGGTCGATGCGGTCGTGGTGGCAGAATATTGCGGGTAAAGTGGCAGGATAATAATTTTGCGACAGTTTTTTGCCCGCAAAGCCTCAAGCCCGGCTTGAATCGATGGATTACCATAACGCATAGCAAGCTCAACATGGATATGTTCACCAAGCTTTTCCTGCAACGATTGATGCAGTTTATGTTGTTGTTTTTTGCTATTGGCCAAGAGCGGTGAACCCTCATCAGTCCAGACTTTACGATAGGCCGCTGCCGATTTAGCCGGTCGGATATTGAGAATCACAAGATTCAACACCAGCCACCATAGCCAGCGTGGCTGTTCCACCACACGCGGGTCCCAGAGAAACTCCTTCAAATAAATGCGCAGCGCTTTGGCTGTTGGCGCATCAGGGGTGCCCAAATTGGTCAGCAATACGCCGATGCATGCCGGCTGTTTATGATCAAAGTCCGTTTGTGCGTTGAAGCTCATGATTTCCCCTCTCTGTACATTCTACTGCTGCTCGTTGACTATTATTTACCTGTTGCTATCGATCATTCATCGATCATCAACGGATGCTAAAATCCTGTAATGGTTCCGCACAATCACCGCTTAAATATGTAATTGCTGTGACTCGGGCCGATGTGGGTCCATGCGCAAGCCAGTCTTGCATGGTTTGCAATGCCGGCTGATCACCACACAGGCAAGCCTCGACACTACCATCGGGTAAGTTCTTGACCCAGCCGTAAAGCCCCAGTTCTCTGGCTTTGACCTGGGTATAATAGCGAAATCCCACGCCTTGAACACGGCCATGCACCCGGACCATTATACAGGTTTTGTGCATTATGAATCCGGCCGCAGAACGGTATCGGCCGCGATAGCAGCACGTTGCGGATAATCGGTTGAATAATGCAGGCCGCGTGATTCTTTGCGTTGCTGTGCGCTTTGTACAATCAGATCGGCCATCAGAGCCAGATTACGCAATTCCAGTAAATTCTGACTGAGTGGGTGTTTCCAATAATACGATGCAATCTCTTCTTGAATAACACGCAAACGCCGGCGCGCGCGATGCAAGCGCTCATCGGAACGTACGATACCAACATAATGTGACATGGTGGCGCGGATCTCATCCCAGTTCTGCTTGATCTGAATACGCTCGGTTTCAGGTACGATGCCCGAATCATCCCAGGCCGGGATATGG
>CAZKHV010000287.1:0-1701 GCA_964552605.1 uncultured Zetaproteobacteria bacterium
GAAACTGCTTCGGAATAATTGCATCGGTATCGACATTGGCACGATCCATCGGTGCAACCAATCCGTTTAATGTTGTAAATGCCTGCATTATTAACTCCATTCCCTGATATCAACAAAGTGGCCGGCAATCGCAGCCGCCGCTGCCATGGCCGGACTAACCAGATGGGTGCGACCACCCATACCCTGGCGACCTTCAAAATTACGGTTCGAGGTGGAAGCACAACGCTCACCCGGCTCCAGTCGATCGGCATTCATGGCCAAACACATCGAACAGCCCGGATCACGCCATTCAAAACCGGCTGCGAGAAAAATTTTATCCAAGCCTTCGGCTTCGGCCTGCTGTTTAACCAAGCCTGAACCCGGCACAGCCATGGCCAGTTTTACATTTCCAGCCACTGTTTTTCCTTTTAGCATCGCCGCAGCTTCACGAAAATCTTCAATGCGCCCATTGGTACACGAGCCGATAAAGACTTTATCAATGTTAATGTCTTGCAATGGTGTACCTGCTTTCAAACCCATATACGTCAGCGCCCGGCTCCAGCCTTCATGCTGCACATCATCACGGGCATTTTGTGGATCCGGTACCGATGCCGTAATCGGCAACACCATCTCCGGACTCGTACCCCAGCTGACTTGCGGCGCAATATCTTCTGCCTGGAATAACAATTCTTGATCAAACACCGCATCAGCATCGGAATGCAAATCCGACCATGCCGCCACAGCCTGCTCCCAGAGATCACCTTTCGGTGCAAAAGGGCGACCCTTCACATAAGCTAATGTGACATCATCGACTGCCACCATACCGCAACGAGCTCCCGCTTCGATGGTCATATTGCACAAGCTCATGCGCCCTTCCATGGATAAAGCGCGAATTGCACTGCCCGCGAATTCAATCGCGAAGCCCGTGCCGCCAGCCGTACCGATTTCACCAATAATATATAGCGCCACGTCTTTGCCGGTCATGGCGGCAGGCAACTCACCTTCAACACGGATGCGCATGGTTTTCGGTTGTTTCTGAATCAGGCACTGAGTGGCAAACACATGTTCCACTTCAGATGTGCCAATACCCATGGCGATAGCGCCGAAGGCTCCGTGTGTGGACGTATGCGAATCACCACAAACCACCGTCATGCCGGGTAAAATCAAGCCCTGCTCAGGGCCCATGACATGCACAACACCCTGGCGAATATCATCGAGGCCAAATTCAGTGATACCAAATTCAGCACAATTGGCATCTAGCGCTTCCACCTGAATACGAGAGACCGGATCGGAAATACCCTGATCGCGATGGTTGGTGGGCACATTATGATCCGGGGTTGCAATGGATGCGCTAACCCGCCACGGCTTGCGGCCTGCCAAACGCAGGCCTTCAAACGCTTGTGGGCTGGTCACTTCATGCACCAGTTGACGATCAATATACAGCAATACCGAAGCATCATCGTTTGTCGACACGACATGCTGATCCCAAACTTTTTCAAACAACGTTTTTGCCATCATAAACTCCTGCTTTTGTACACCAAAAGCGGGCAGTGTAGCCATCTTACTTCAATCAGGCGAATTTACAACGCGTACTGCCATTCAACAAAACAGTTATGGATGAAATAAAAACAGACCCATGCTCAAACAAATATTCGCGTAATGTGCGTGTAAATTGCTTTTGAAAGCCGCACCGTTATGCTGCGCCTTCGCAGTTGAAGGGAG
>CAZKHV010000288.1:0-1671 GCA_964552605.1 uncultured Zetaproteobacteria bacterium
CGCCAGATATTTTATCCAAACCCAAGTCAATCAGTGCGTTAGAGAGGACCTTAGCAGTTTTGTAATCATCATTACGCAAGCTTGAGTTGTCACCCTGTCTGAATAATAGCTCATAGGCCGTTACAGTGTAGTTGCGATCAAAAATAGCCTGCCGACCAATAAAAATATCTTGCATGATTTGCCCTCTAGATTCCTGAAATTTTATCGTTTATGGAACCTGTAAATGTGATGTGGCTCATGACCCTTGCAAGCTGAGTTCGTGCTACTCTTCTAATAGAATTTATAATTACAAGACTTTTGTGGCGTGAGCGGCTAATCGCGAACGCTCGCTTGCCTTTAACACTATGTGTCCAGACCATTCCCAGTCAGAAAAACGCTGGGTGACCATGGATAGTCCATTGGTGTGGGCTGTTAAATAAGGCGTGTCAATTTGCGCATTGTTACCCAAAATAATGATTTTTGAGCCTTCCCCCATACGTGTAACGATTGTTTTCATTTGATGGGGAGTCAGATTTTGAGCTTCATCAACAATCAGCCATGTGCGTGTAAATGTGCGTCCGCGTGCAAATGATAGAGCAACTATTTCAATGCGGTTTTGCCCTAAAATCGAGCTAATATCGGATGCTTCCTCTCCCAATAAGAAAGATAAGTTGTCGGTAATGGCTCCCATCCAAGGTTCAAGTTTTTCTTTTTCAGTGCCAGGTAAATAACCAATGTCTTGCCCCATTGGGACAGTGGCACGGGTAACTAAAATGCGATCATATAAACCCATATCCAATGTCTGGTGCAGCCCGCAAGCTAGTGCAAGCAGTGTTTTTCCTGAACCTGCCAAACCCAAAAGTGAGACCAAATCTAAATTGGCATCCATCAATAAGTTCATCGCCATATTTTGTTCTAAATTACGAGCCTGCACGCCCCAAATAGCATGGCGGTCAGTGCGGTAGGGGTAAATGTCACGTAAATCTACGCGCCGTGTTTCTTCATCAACCGTAAAGCAACGCAATGCCATTTCATGTTCGCCTGGCAGCAGTACAAAAGAGCTTAAATGCGGCAGGCTCATACCTTCTGGCCAAGTTACTTGATAATTGTTGCCATGTTCGGCTTGGGTGACTTCTAAACCTTCGCTCATGGCCTCCCATGTTTTATCGTCAAGGGTTAACTGACCAGAGGTGAGAATATCAAGATCTTCAACAACTTTATCGGAGCGATAATCTTCGGTTGTTAAACCCAAAGCGCGTGCTTTGATGCGTAAGTTGATGTCTTTGGAAACCAGTACAACTTCTCTGCTGGTGTTCTCTTTCTTTAGCATCATCGTGACAGCAATAATGCGATTATCATTGCTGCTTCGGCTAAGTGATTCAGGTAAAACATCGGTAATGTGGTGGGTCATTTCAAAAAATAAACGACCGCCACCAGGTAACAAACAACCTTTTGATAAATCTTCTGTTTGTTCACTTAATTCATCCAAATAACGAGATACATCGCGAACGTTGCGAGCCAATTCATCAACACCGCGTTTTACCTTATCCATTTCTTCCACAACCACGATAGGTAAGACCACATCATGCTCATCAAAACGACTCAAAGCATTCGGATCATGAATGAGTACATTGGTATCCAATACAAAAATTTTACGCTGAAGCTCTGCAATCATATAGACTCCCAGTCTTG
>CAZKHV010000289.1:0-1640 GCA_964552605.1 uncultured Zetaproteobacteria bacterium
TGATGACGTGATTGGAACTCCGCCAAATGCAGCCATGCAAAGCCATTCAGCGGATCAACTTTGATGGCTTTATGAAAACGCTTTTTAGCCTGCCGTTGATCACCTGCTTTTTCCGATAACGCAGCTAGCAAATACCACGGTGCAGCTTCATCCCTGAGTTTTGTTGTAGATTTTATTAACAAGCGCCGTGCTTGATTGCGCTTGCCCTGTTGCTGCAACAGGTACGATAAATTCACCACGCTGGGTAAATGCCAGGCTATGGCTAAATTCTGTTGGTACAATGCTAAGGCTTCATCATCATGGCCGATCTCTTGCAGCAATACGGCCAGATTATAACGTGCCTCGATATGATCCGGTCGCATGCGCAACTCCGAACGCAAGGCACGTCGAGCTTCGCTTATTTGTCCTGCTGCGATCAACGATTCGGATCGTTCAAAGGCTGTTGCAGCCCATGCTGGCGCAGCATAAAAACAGATACCGACATATAACAGGCGCAGCAACAGACGCGGCAACAACATAGTAACGTTACCGTTCCAAACCCATGCGGCCAGTCATCATCAGCATTTCTTCCATGCGACGCTGTTTAGCGCGGCGATCCGGTTTTATCTCGGGAGCTTTTTTCATCAACTTCCAAGGGTTCCTGCGAATATCATCGCTAAAGGCTTGCAGGTTTTCGGATGCCAAACGCAGTTCAAATAAGGTGCGATACACATTCTCGCGATTATCCAACATCAACACATGCAGATCGCGCATGACCATGTTACCCGTTTCAAAAAACTCCTGACCGGCTTTGGCTGTTTTGGGCATGGTCTGCATCAAGCGATGCAAAGCCTGCCTGTTCTCTTTCATGATACCAGCCAGATCACGGGTGGAACTGCGAATATCCGAACGGTTTTCTTCCAGCAATCCAGCCAAACCCGAAGTGGTGGATCGGAGATCGTCACGATTCTCATCCAGCATGGTATTGATGGTATCGGTAATCTGCTCCGCTTTATTAAAAAAAACCGTAGCATCTTCGGTTAAGGTCGATGCCCTACTGATCATATCCCGGAAATCACCCCCGCCTGTCACCGGAATTTCAGAGCCTTTTAATGGCACGATATCTCCAGCATGCGCCCGCAAAGCGATATACTTTTCACCAACCAGACCGCCTCCGGCAATATGCGCCCGTGTGGAGGCGGGCAATTCAATGCCCGGCTGAATCAACAAAACCACCAGCGCCTGATTGTTCTTCAAACTGATCGACACCACAGCCCCCACATGCACGCCAGCCATCAATACCGGCGTTTGCACAGACAGACCCGATGCATCATTAAAAATCACATTAATATTGCTGCCTTCTGCTTCACCCCATTGAAAGCCGCCGATTTTACTGCTGAACAAAGCCAGCGTAATAAAAGCAATCAATACAAATGCCCCCAATCGCGTTTGTGCATTCATAGCATCTCCTTATTCTTATCCGAGCCGTTGTAAGCCGAATGAAGTCGTTTACCGCCTGACTTCTCAGACTCCGAACCGCCCCATTCTGATGGCTCACCACCCAAACGAATCGGCCCCTCTGCCCTGCCCTCGATAAATTGACGCAGCAATGGATCTTCTGTCGCACACAGCGCCTTTTCCGACAACTGCTGATAAATTTT
>CAZKHV010000290.1:0-1626 GCA_964552605.1 uncultured Zetaproteobacteria bacterium
AGTAAGCTTGTTCGAGCCGCATCTTACACTGGAAACACATCACACGGCCAGTTTATCTCACCGCTCATTGCGACAACAGCATGATATTGAGACGTTTCTGCTTTCGAATTATTGCCATTTAATATATCTTATGACACAGTCCCGCTTCCTATTTTTACCGGGTGGGATTTCTGTAAAAAACAAGAGGAGAATAGTTGTGAGTGATGCAATTCAAAAGGTCTTTGACCTCGTAAAAGAAAATGAGTGCGAATTTGTTGATGTTCGTTTTACGGATACCAGAGGCAAATGGCAGCATGTAACCTTCCCAGCCCATACGCTGACGGAAGATAATTTTGAAGACGGCTTCGCTTTTGATGGTTCTTCTGTCGCTGGCTGGTGTGAGATTAACAATTCGGATATGGCACTGATTCCAGATCCAGCCAGTGCGAATATCGATCCATTTTTTGAAGCTTCTACATTGGTATTGGTAGCCCAGGTTATTGATCCAATTACCGGCCAAGACTACAATCGTTGCCCACGTCAGGTTGCGCAGCGCGCCTTGAGCTATATCCGCAATGCAGGCATTGCCGACACCGCATATTTTGGCCCTGAACTGGAATTTTTTGTTTTTGACAGCATGCGCTACAAGAATGAAATGGGTGCATCCGGTTATGAAATCGGCTCCGAAGAAGCAGCATGGAATTCCAATGAAAAGTTTGGTGGTGCAAATACAGGTCATCGCCCACGTGTTAAAGGTGGTTATTTCCCTGTTCCTCCGGTTGATTCTCTGCACGAAATTCGTAACGATATGTCATTGGTCATGACCGACCTTGGTATGGAAATGGAATGCCATCACCATGAAGTTGCAACTGCCGGTCAATGCGAACTGGCGATGAAATTTGGTGAGCTAATCGAACAGGCGGATAAAGCCCAGTGGTATAAATATGTTGTGCATAATGTTGCGGATGCACACGGTAAAACAGCTACCTTCATGCCAAAACCAATCTATGGTGATAACGGCACGGCCATGCATGTGCATCAATCCCTATGGAAAGACGGCGTGAATCTGTTTGCCGGTGATAAATATGCCAACCTGAGTCAGGAAGCTCTGTGGTACATTGGCGGCATCATCAAACATGCGCGTGCCCTGAATGCCTTCACCAACGCCTCAACCAATTCGTACAAACGTCTGGTTCCAGGCTTCGAAGCACCGGTGATGCTGGCATATTCGAATCGTAACCGTTCAGCATCCATCCGTATCCCGGTTGTGAATTCTGATCCGGCACGCCGTATCGAAGTACGTTTCCCCGATTGCAGTGCCAACCCATACTTGGCTTATACTGCAATGATGATGGCTGGTCTTGACGGCGTAGCCAACAAGATCGATCCGGGTGCTGCTGCAGATAAGAACTTGTATGACTTGCCTCCAGAAGAAGAAGCATTGATTCCAACTGTTTGCAGCAGCCTCGAACAGGCGCTGGAAGCATTGGATGCAGATCGTGACTTCTTGAAAACCGGTGGCGTGATGGATGATGATATGATTGATGCTTACATCGCGTTGAAGATGGAAGAAGTCAATGAAGTACGTATGCGTCCACATCCAATGGAAATGGAACTGTATTACTCCTGCTGATCGCTCTAGATAAT
>CAZKHV010000291.1:0-1606 GCA_964552605.1 uncultured Zetaproteobacteria bacterium
CGCAGGCCTGCCATTAATAATGCTCGCACACGCTGGGTATGAGTCGATTGGCTTAAATGCTCGGACTTGCCGCGTACAATAATACGCGGTTTCATGCTGCTGATGGTTGAACCGTATAAATCAGCAATGGCGGCAATGACATTGTGATGCATCGCATCACCGAAATATTGACGCTGGTGAGTAATGCGCTGCATGCCGTCGGCCAACTGCTGGCACATCGGATCATTTTTACTAAGCTTGCGTTGCAGCGTGATTAAACTGGCGCTATAGATCATTAAATTTTTGGCATCGGGTATTTTTTCACCGCGCAACAAGGCGCTGCAAATGCGCAGGCCAGTTTTCAAGCAATGCACACCACCATACAAATCAGCGATGCTTTGATGTGTCTGATCATGAGAATCCGAGCCATCTGCAAAAATACTTTCCATCAAGACGCGACAGTCTTCAGTATCGGCAACTCCTTTGCGCGCAATGCTATTGACCAGATAAATGGCTTGCGTCATAGCCGCAAGGGCTATGGCACGCTGATGTAATGCTGAATAGGGTGAAGGCATGCGCGCTATGCTGGAGATGGACGGGAGGATGCTCAAGTGATGAATGAAATGCGCAGTATGGCGGCAGCATGTTTAATGACTGCGGATCCGGATGAAAAACTGAACCGGATTCGCCAACTTATTCAAATTCAACGTGCAGGCAAGATGAACATTGATGCGGCGATAAGCTGTGCCGAGATAGATCAGCCGGGCAGGCCGAATAAACCGGAACTGGTGCGTGCCAATAAAATGCCCCGACGTGGTTTTGGCAGCATTGAAGGGCGCGCCATTATGATGCATGCCATTGCCCATATTGAATTCAACGCCATCAATTTGGCGCTGGATGCAATCCAGCGATTCTCCGACATGCCAGATGATTATTATAACGATTGGTTGCAAGTGGCCGCGGAAGAGGCATACCACTTTGAATTGGTGCGGGCTCATTTGCGTCATCTCGGTGGTGAATACGGTGATTATGTGGCGCATGGCGGTTTATGGGAAATGTGTGAGAAAACAAGTGCCGATGTGCTGCAGCGTATGGCGCTAGTGCCCAGAGTGTTGGAAGCGCGTGGCTTGGATGTTACGCCCGGCATTCAAAAAAAATTAGCCCAGGCGGGCGATCATCATGCCGTCAGCATTCTGGATATTATTTTTCGTGATGAAATCAATCACGTGGCCATTGGCAATCGCTGGTATCGTTATTGTTGTGATCAGCGTGGCCTCGATGCTGAAAGCACTTTTACAGCCTTGTTGGCGGAGTTCTACCCGAAAGGCTTAATGGGGCCTTATAATATGCTGGCACGTCAGCAGGCTGGGTTTACAGATTCGGAGCTGGCTTTGCTGAATCATCCATCAAACAAGGTTAAAGCCTGATCGAGACCGCCTTCGTTAAAGGCAAACGGAGATTGCTCGACGACAGTGGGTTTGGCATGAAATGCGATACCCATGCCTGCAGCTTGAATCATCGGCAAATCATTGGCTCCATCACCAATGGCCACGGTTTGTGACATCGGGATTGAATAAATGTCGGCTTGTTCCAACAGACATCTACGTTTAGTTTCAGCATCGACAAT
>CAZKHV010000292.1:0-1600 GCA_964552605.1 uncultured Zetaproteobacteria bacterium
CGGAAACAGGCAATGAGCATATTGAAGAGCTGTTTCGTGAAGCGGGCTTGATGCCTGAAGGTAGTCTTTACGATCCTGAAAACGTAAATTTGATGCATGCTGCAACCCAGTGTTTGCGTGCCAATACCTTATTCGCACGCGAAGTTGATTATATTGTACGCGATGATGAAGTGATCATTATTGATGAATTCACCGGTCGTATGATGCCCGGCCGTCGTTATTCCGATGGTCAGCATCAGGCGCTCGAAGCCAAGGAAGGGGTAACGGTGCAGCCGGAGAACCAGACGCTGGCTTCGATTACATTCCAGAACTATTTCCGCATGTACGATAAGCTGGCAGGTATGACCGGCACGGCCGATACCGAAGCCGAAGAATTTCATAAAATTTATAAGCTGGAAGTGGTCATTGTACCAACCAATCGCGATATGATTCGTGATGATCGGGCAGATGTGATTTATCGTGATTCGGAAGATAAATACAATGCTATTATTGAAGATATTCAAGCCGTGCATAAAACCAATGCACCGATTCTGGTCGGTACGATTTCGATTGAAAAATCCGAATTTTTATCAGAAGAGTTGAAGAAACGCGGCATTAAACATGAAGTATTGAATGCCAAGCAACATGAGCGTGAAGCGGAAATTGTATCGCAGGCTGGTCGCAAGGGTGCGGTGACCATCGCCACCAATATGGCCGGTCGTGGTACGGATATTATGCTCGGTGGTAATCCGGATATGCTGATCGCTGCTGTATCAGGCAAATTATCGGAAGCAGAACGCTTGGCGAAAGCCGAAGAAATTAAAGCGCGGTGTGCGGCTGAACATATTGAAGTGGTTAAAGCAGGCGGTTTACATATTTTGGGAACCGAACGGCATGAATCACGTCGTATTGATAATCAGCTGCGTGGCCGTGCCGGTCGTCAGGGTGATCCGGGCTTGACCCATTTTTACCTCTCACTCGATGATGATTTGATGCGCATTTTTGGTGGCGAAAAGATGCAGGCCATGATGACCAAACTGGGGTTCGAGAAGGGTGAGGCTATCGAACATCCCTGGGTGACCAAAGCGATTGAGAATTCACAGAAGAAAGTCGAAGGCCGTAACTTTGATGTGCGTAAACAGTTGCTGGAATACGATGATGTGATGAATCAGCAGCGTGATGTGGTGTATTCACAGCGTCGCGAGTTATTAGAAGCTGAAGATGTGAGCGATGTGGTGGACGATATGCAGGCCGATTTGGCGGCGCGTTTGGTGGTGGAGTTCTTATCGGACGGTCATCCAGACGAATGGCCATTGGATGAATTGCAAACGGCATTGAAGGAACGTTTCACAGTTGAAGTGGATCCGAAAGCCTGGTTGGCTGAAGATGATGTGGAATCATCCGACGATATGGCAGAACAGATTAATGTTGCCTTGAAAGCACACATGGCCGCCAAAGAAGCGATTACCGGTGTTGAACAAATGCGTCATTTTGAAAAGTATCTGGTGTTGCAGATTTTTGACCATTTGTGGAAAGAACATTTGTTGGCCATGGATCATTTGCGTCAGAGTGTGGGTTTGCGTGGTTATGCCCAGAAACAGCCGATTCAGGAATACAAACG
>CAZKHV010000293.1:0-1599 GCA_964552605.1 uncultured Zetaproteobacteria bacterium
TTGCGCCAGCCTATTGCCAACCTATGGCGGGTACTGCGCGGTTTTGTGTATGTGTTGCTGGGTTTAGCATTATTTTTGATGGGCTTGGAGAAAGCCATCTTTCCACTGGGTGAATTGATGGCAACACAGTTGACTGATCCGGCCTTTTTATACGGTGAGGCGGCGAGCTCGATTACGGCAGTGCACTGGAGTGATTATGCCTGGGTATATGCCTTTGCGTTTGCTATCGGTTTGGCAACCACATTGGCAGAGCCATCCTTGATCGCGGTGGGCATGAAGGCTGAACAGGTTTCCGGTGGCAGTGTGTCGGCCTGGGGCTTGAGGCTGGCAGTATCCCTCGGTGTGGCGATCGGTGTTTCGATTGGCTGCTTTCGTATTGTGACTGGCACCGACTTATGGCTGTATATTATCGTGGCATACATGGTGGTGATTGCTCAGACCATGCGTGCACCGGCGATGATTATTCCTTTGGCTTATGATTCCGGTGGGGTGACGACATCGACAGTGACCGTGCCACTGTTGGCGGCTTTGGGTTTAGGGCTGGCGGCAACGATTCCGGGGCGTAGCCCATTGATTGACGGTTTTGGTCTGATTGCCTTTGCCAGCGTATTTCCGATTATGAGTGTGATGGCGTATGCCCAGATCAGTCGCTGGCTGGAACATCGAGGCAGTAAGCAGCAAACAATGTACAAGAAGCAAGATAAGGAGGATGGCGATGCGTTTTAAACTATTGATTGCACTGGTGGATGATAGCAATACGGATAAAATCATGACGGCAGCCCGCAAGGCCGGGGCGACAGGGGCGACGGTGGTCGGTGATGCGCGCGGTGAAGGTTTGAATCCGAAAAAGACATTTTTCGGTCTGACGCTGGAGGCGCAGCGTAATATGGTGCTGTTTGTGGTGGAGGAGCATCTGAGTCGCGATATTCTTGAATGCATCGCTGAGGAGGGGGGCTTCGAAGAGAATCCGGGCTCCGGTGTGGCATTTCAGCTGAATGTTGAAGATGCCGTGGGTTTGGGGGGGCAGATTATGTGTTTGATGGATGAAGTGGAGAATAAGTTATGAGCAAAACAGTGCTGATTAAAGTCAAAGATGTGATGAAAACCGAATACGATATGGTTGAAGGCGTGGCGACAGTGCGCCAGGCATTAACGTTGATGCAGCATGTCGAAACCAAATGCCTGATTGTCGATAAAAAACATGAATTTGATGAATATGGTATTGTGGTGATTGGCGATATTGCCAGTCATGTGTTGGCGGAGAACAGATCGCCGGATCGGGTGAGTATTTATGAGGTGATGACCAAGCCTGCGGTAACCGTGCATCCAGATATGGATATTCGTCATGCCAGTGCCTTATTTGCGCGGCTGGGTTTATCGCGTGCGCCGGTGGTGGATCAGGGTGAGGTGATTGGCATTGTTAGTCATACCGACATGGTAATGAACGGCTTATTGAAGCTGGTTTAAAAAAAAATCATTTTAGGGATTGACGAACATAGGCGAGATGCATATTGTCCGCCGCCTTCGCATTGGAAGGCTTAAATATCGGGGCGTAGCGCAGCCTGGTAGCGCATCTGGTTTGGGACCAGAGGGTCGGGT
>CAZKHV010000294.1:0-1577 GCA_964552605.1 uncultured Zetaproteobacteria bacterium
AAGATTTTGAACGTTTGGAAGACTCGGCAAGCTTGCCCAATTGATTTTTGGTATGTTCATCAATACGTATAGTCATGGTTGTTGACATAGTTTCACCTCTATTTGTAATCAAATGTACACATCATAGCACAATCACATCCCTTGCAAAAATCATTTGTATTTTTGGGAGGCCCCTTTCACCGTATCAAACATAAAATCCAGCGCCTTGTGTTTGGTGAAATTCTGCAAACACTGCTGACGAAACTCCTGCTCGGTCGCGCCCTCTTTGGCGCAGATAAATGCCCACGGAAGAATCAATGTATCCTTGATCAGATCGGCCACATCAAAGACCAGTGCGCCGCGCCGTGTTTTACCATGAAACACAGCGAAGCCATGCGGGATGCCCAGCACCCATAGCGTGGTGGCCGCCAGACCATAAGCCAGATAATTGCCGTGATTCAAAAACGCATTGGCATCATTGCTGTTGTTGTAATCACGGGTAAATCCTTGAGCTTGAGTGCGATTGGCGGCGATTTTATAGAGGGTTTTGGTCAGCTGCGCTTCGACCAGTAGTAGTTCGGTAACATTGATGGATTTTTCAATGCGCGCTGAAAAAGAGTTTATCGCCCGCTCTGTATCGGCATCACTTACATCAAAGCCTTCGGCTTTCAGATCTTTATCCCTGCCCCATATCCGTTGCAGATATTCGATGCGGAGCTGCTGAAACTGCTTGGCGACTTTTAAGCGTTGCGCATCATCAAACCACCACGACATCCAGCCCTGCACATATTCCGTCGGGCGATATTCACTCTGCGGCGATAACCATTCGATTTCATTGGCAGCAATCAGCGGCGTTGCACCGCCGCCGCTGAATCCAACCAACACACCAGCCGATGCCAGCATACGCATGGCTGCCTGGGTGATCGATGTGCCTGTGCCCAATAACAGGCAAGTGGTATTGGCAATGGGGATATTCCAATACTGCTTGTCCTTTTTCTCTTCGGTGAGATACAGCACCCGCCCGCTCTTCTGCATCACGCGGCACTTCTCCAGATAAAAAATATTCGCCCGCTTGGAATGCAGAATCGATTTCAGATTTTGGGGCGATAGATTATCCATTGAATTGAGAATGGTGAATTTCGAATGATGAATGGCGAAATGATTTAATCATCACGGTCTTTCTCCTTAAACACAGGTTCGATGAGCTGCTGATTGTCTGACGGTAAGTAGTTGCTGGGTGTCACTACTTTTTTTCCTGCTTAATATCGTGACCACTCCAGTAGTCCGTCAGTTTGTTTTTGGTTTCCTGACCGGTCATGCGCTGTTGAATCCACTATCGCTGCGACCATGTTTTTGCCAAGTCTCTCTGGCACGATTTAACGATATCGCAGGGTCAGCCAGCTCCTGCATGCGTTCATAACCAACCTTTGCCAACCACAATTTAATAGGTTCAGCTTTGGGGCTCGGAACAGATTGCACCAGGCGCAATAACGTTTCCGCCGTAGCCACATCAGTAAGATATTTTTTTCCATCCGCCGCAGGCAATTTCAGTTGGTTACAATCTGTAACCAACTGACTCCCCTCTTTACCCAGTCTGT
>CAZKHV010000295.1:0-1573 GCA_964552605.1 uncultured Zetaproteobacteria bacterium
ACAGCGGAGAGCACTGCAATATGCTCCACATCCAATAACATGCCTGTTTTTACTGCAACGACATCGTAATAATCAAATACCGCATGCAGTTCAGCATCAAACTGAGCTAATGAAACGGCTTCGATTCGAGAAATCTGAGATGGATTTTGCGCGGTTAAGGCAGTGATGGCAGAGCAGCCATGCACACCGAGTGCTTCAAACACACGCAGATCAGCCTGAATACCCGCCCCGCCGCAAGAGTCCGAACCACCGATGGTCAAGCAAACTGGAAGTTTTGCTTCAATGCTTGAATCAGCTTCAAGCATTGAAGCGATCCCACGTTCAATCATGATTGTTCCAAATCGCAATCAGTTTTTCCGCTTCTGCTTTGATATCATCGGCTGCAAACAGGCCGGAAATCACTGCTGCACAATCTGCACCTGCTGCCTTCACTTCGGCAATATTATCTGCCCGAATACCACCAATGGCGCAAATATGGCTCTGGCTAAACATCTGCCGCGCCTTGATTAAGCGAGGAATGCCGATAGCCGGCACTTCTGGCTTGGAGGTCGTTGCCCAGACAGCACCAAAGGACACATAATCTGCACCTTCTTTTAATACCGATTGGGCAAAAGACGCATCGGCTCGGCATGTAATACCGACAATGAAATCATCGCCAACCTGGGTGCGCAGCTGAGTCAAATTAGGGGCATCATCACGTCCCAAGTGTACACCATCTGCATTTGCATCCTGAGCCAGACTGACAGAATCATTAATGATCAACACCGCCCCGTAATCACGGGTTAATCGACGCAAAGCCTTGGCACGTTTGATCTGGCGCTTATAACCCTGCTTTTTATCCCGAAACTGGAGGATACGCACACCGCCCTGCAAGGCTGCTTCTGCTTTGTTTAGTAAATCTCTAGTCGCAAGATCAGCCGGCAAAATACCATAGATACCTTCAAGCTGTGCTCTCATCCCCCGCTCCCGCATTACAAATCAAGCAGCTGCAACAGATCAGTAAACTTCGGCAATGGTAACACCCGCTCCGCATATTCTTCCGGCACATCCTGATAACCGTGTTCTGCAAATGCGACCGTATGACAGCCAGCATTAAAGCCTGCTTCCACATCAAAACGTGTATCACCAACCATCACCGTTTCGGATGGTTCAACGCCCATCGCACGGCAACATTCGAACAACATATCCGGCGCAGGCTTCTTGGCAAAACCATCTTCCGGCGACAACGCCAACGTGAGATAAGGGGTTAGCCCCATCGCGTCCAAAACTTTCACACGCGCTTTGGCTGGCTTTGCGGTTACCACGGATATTGGAATACCCTTGCCTTTCAGCAGATCCAACACTTCCAGTACACCGGGAAAAACAACACCATGATCGGCCGGATGCTGTTCATAAATATCCGCAAAACGATGATACAATGCCATGGTCTCATCATGCTCCATCGGCAAGCCGAGTACATTGGAAGCCAATTTGTGCGCACCGCCACCAACATGCGGTTGTGTTTCTGCCAGCGTCAAACGCAAATCATAACCAAGTGCCTCCAAAGCACGATTGGCATTGGCCTGAATATCCG
>CAZKHV010000296.1:0-1545 GCA_964552605.1 uncultured Zetaproteobacteria bacterium
TTTTGCCGGATGAACCGAATCCACCGGCGCCGCGTGCGGTTTCAGACAGGCTTTCGACGGCCTGAAAATTGGCTTGCACAAAGGGTGCAATAATCATTTGTGCAATGCGGTCACCACGCTGAATGGTGAACGGCAGTTTGCCATGGTTGATCAAAATAATGCCGATCTCGCCACGGTAATCTGCATCAATGGTGCCGGGGGAGTTGAGTACGGTGATGCCGTGTTTAAGCGCAAGGCCGGAGCGCGGGCGAATTTGGGCTTCGAAGTTATCCGGTAAGGCCATAGCAAAACCAGTTTTAATCAGAGCGTGCTCGCCCGGCTCAATGATCACATCGGCATCAATGGCGGCACGCAAATCAGCACCGGCAGCATGGCTAGTGGCATAAAAGGGCAGATCGATGCCTTGGCCGTGTGGCAGGGCTTGAATTTGAACGCTGGGATGTTGCGTGTTTTGGGATGCGTTGGATGGCTGGTTCATAATGACTCCGTAAAGTGATCGATAGTGTGATCAGTGATGTGATCGATAACGTGATCGATGATGTGGTTGGCAAATGCAGCTTTTGTTGAACGCTTGATGTTTTTTTCATCACCGTTGGTGATCCACCAGCCGCCGGCCTGGTCGCTGCCCATATTGTGAATGTCGTTGGCAACAATGGCATCGACCTTTTTGTGCTGCAGTTTGTTTCTGGCATAGGCAATGTGATTGCTGCTTTCCGCAGCAAAGGCAATGATTGTAGTGGGTCTGTTTTCCAT
This sequence comes from uncultured Zetaproteobacteria bacterium, assembly GCA_964552605.1. Taxonomy (GTDB): domain Bacteria; phylum Pseudomonadota; class Zetaproteobacteria; order Mariprofundales; family Mariprofundaceae; genus Mariprofundus. The sequence goes on from CAZKHV010000296.1 coordinate 754, forward strand.
GCTGGCAATATGAGCGATAATATCCGGATTGGCTTCGAGTTGAACACTTAGGTTCGCCGTATCGGCACGTTTGAGTTTTTCTGTTTGGCGGTGTGCAAAACGATAGTCACTGACGGCAGCACTGCCGATAAATACATCGATGCCTGCTGCATGCTGTTGGCATGCTTTTAACATGTCGGCTGCCGATTCAATGTCGATGCGATGCATGGCAGTGTGTGTAATCGGTGTGCCGGGGCCTGCGATGAGGGTGACGTTTGCACCACGCATGCTGGCCTGTTCTGCGAGCAATAAGCCGAGTTTACCGCTGGCGCGATTGCTCAGCAGGCGCACACCATCCCAGGCTTCATGGGTGGGTCCGGCATTGATCAGCCAGGCTTGGCCGCGTAATGATTGCTCGGTCAGCAGTGGCATCAGAGCAGCGATGATGGCGTTTAGATCAGCCAAGCGGCCTGCACCTTTTTCGCCGCAGGCCAGTGTGCCGTGAGCAGGGCCTACGCAAGCCATGCCGCGCTGCTTGAGTGTCGCCATATTGCGTTGGGTTGCTGCTGACTCCCACATCGAAGTGTTCATCGCCGGAGCCAGCAAGACCGGTTTATCGCAGACCAGCATCAGGGTAGATAACAGATCGTCAGCGATACCGTGAGCTAAACGCGCCAACAGACTGGCCGTGGCGGGTGCGAGAATCACGGCATCGGCCCAGCGTGCCAGTTTGATATGGCCCATTTCGCGTTCACTGGTCAGGTCGAAGAGGTGGTGATGTACCGCCTCACCCGTTAATGCTTCAAAGGTGAG
>CAZKHV010000297.1:0-1533 GCA_964552605.1 uncultured Zetaproteobacteria bacterium
TACAGTAAGCCGCATGAAAATTCTGGTTGTTGAAGATGAAGAGCGTGTTGCTCACTTTATTCAAAAAGGTTTGCAAGAAGAAGGGCATGCCGTAGATGTATCTTACGATGGTGAAGACGGCGAGTTTCTAGCCGAAATCAATGATTACGATTTGATTATCCTTGATCTCATGTTGCCTAAAAAGAATGGACTGGTGGTCTGCCGTGAATTGCGTGCCAGTGGTGTGGCTACCCCTGTGTTGATGCTTACGGCGCGAGATTCGGTGGAAGATAAGGTGCGTGGGCTCGATGCGGGGGCAGATGATTATCTGGCCAAACCGTTTGCTTTTGAGGAGTTGTTGGCGCGTGTGCGTGCCTTGTTGCGCCGTCAATCGGATAATAAATCGCCGGTCTTAAGCATAGCCGACTTGGAACTGGATCCGATTAGCCGCCGTGTATCACGGGCTGGAAAAGCAATCCGATTGACCACCAAAGAATATGCGCTGTTGGAATATTTGCTGCGCAATCCCGGCAAGGTGTTGTCGCGCACGCTTATCGGCGAGCATGTTTGGGATATGAATTTTGATCCGGAAAGTAACGTCATTGATGTGTACATCAGTCATTTGCGTTCCAAAATCGATAAAAGCCATGACGTAGCTTTGCTGCACACACTGCGTGGACAAGGTTATTTGCTCACCGACGATAGCCCACCGGCCTAAGCCGATGTTTGCTGTTGCATAGGAACTGTTCGGATCCGTAATCCTGTCAGTATTCTTCACTGGGCTCGCTCCAATGTTTTTCGCACGTTTCGTGGTCGTTTGGCCATGCTTTATATCACGCTGGAGCTGGGTATTTTATTGTTCGCGGCAGTGGTGCTGTACAATGTGCTCTCCAACCGCATTTATCATGAAGTCGATGAGCAGTTGATGACACAGGCGGCCACGCTGGTGAATGAGTTGGAAAGTTCACCCTTGTATTTCTGGTCGGGTCATTTGGGTACCTATGCGGATCATTATCAGGGGCCAATGCAGTTGGTTGCGGCCAATGGCTTGATTCTGTTCAGTGCCAACCGTTCCTTGATTGATAAAGGCGGCAATGATGTCAGCCGTGCATTGGCACATACCTTTCGTGTTGGCACACCTGCCTTTGCCTCCACGCAATCCTTACTCAATAAAACAAATATCCGGGTTATTGCTTTTCCTATCCATAAAGCTGGTCGCATTACAGCAACGCTGATGTTGGGGCATAGCACGGCTGATATTCGTTCGGTATTGAATTTGCTGTATATCGTTGGCGGATTTCTTGGTCTATTTTCCATCGCCATCAGTGCTGTGGCTGGTTATTACATGGCCAAACGTGCTTTGCAGCCGATTCAGGAAATCACTTCAACCGCACGCGGTGTTGCGGCAGGTGACTTGTCACGCCGTCTTAAATCCAAATCGCAGGATAAAGAAATCCAGGTTCTGGTGCGGGTATTGAATAAAATGTTCGCAGACCTTGAAGCCAGCTTTAAGGCTCAAAAACGTTTTACCGCAGATGCCTCACATGAATTGCG
>CAZKHV010000298.1:0-1530 GCA_964552605.1 uncultured Zetaproteobacteria bacterium
CATCTCGCCCCATGAGTGAAAATACCATCAACGCATCACTGCGCCGAATTGGTTATTGACCGGGTCAGGCTTGACAATTGGGTGTTATGGTGGATTGTTTGCATATGGCGCGCAAACCCAGAGTCCATCTCCCCGGCGGGTATTATCATGTGATGATGCGAGGCAATTGCGGGAACGATATTTTCTTTTCGACTGCTGATCGTAGCCGTTTCTTGTTGCTTCTTCAGGCAGGCATTGCGCGATACAACCATCGGGTTCACTCTTTTTGTTTGATGGACAATCATGTTCACCTGTTGATTCAGGTTGGCTCGCTGCCACTCTCTAAAATTATTCAAAACCTGGGCTTCAGATATACAAGGTACGTCAACCAGCAAAAGAACGCCGTTGGCCACCTTTTTCAAGGGCGATTTAAAGCTATTCTCGTGGATGCTGATAGCTATCTGTTGGAATTGACTCGGTATATTCACTTGAATCCGGTACGTGCCGGGTTATCCAAAGCCGTGGATGATTATGTGTGGAGTAGCCATCATGCTTACATGGGAAACGCAACAATCCCATGGCTTTACCAGCAGGAAATTCTTACTCGCTTTTCTAATGATGAATCCAAAGCAAGGGCGCTCTTTCTTGATTTTACCCGCCAAGGAATCGGTGAAGCCAGACGGGAGGAGTTTCACAACGGATCGCATCTGGGGCAGGTCTTGGGAGATGATCATTTTGCAGAGCGAGCACTAAGCGCATCGGGTTATGCCGGAATGATTAAACCGCCTTCACTTCAATGCATTATTGAAGCCGTCTGTAATGAATATGGGATTGATAAATCCGTTCTGTATGAGCCAGGAAGGGGGCGGTTGCACTCAGAAGCGCGCGCCATGGCTGCATTCATCGTTCAGGGCTTGGAAGGCGTAACGCTCACTTCATTGGCTGAAGAAATGCGGCGTGAACTATCGGCTGTTAGTCAAGCTGCCGGAAGGCTCCATCAAAAGATGAGTGACAATGAGTTGTTGCGGCAAAAAGCTGAAAAGATTGTGAGCACAATCAATACGCTCAATTCTCAAGCCTGACCCGGTCATCCTGCTTGGGCATGAAGTAACCATGCTTGAAATCATCACGCCTATAGCTAATCGTATCTGGTCTTTTGGTGACCCAAAACGATTAATGCTATTACATTTACTTACAGCCAAACCGGCTCCGAAGTGGACAGGTATCCGTCAGCCAAGGGTCAATCTTGTATCGCTTATTCGTTTTGCAGATAGCTGGAGTGCCAAGGGGCAGGAATATGCGCAAAATAATTTTGGCAATGGCCAGAAAAAATATATCTGCGGCAATTAGTTTCTTTAACACTGTAAGCATTTAAATAACCGAATATAACCAAGAATAAAAAGAATCTTTCAACTTAGTAAAGTTAAAATACGCGATACTTTATACGACTTGAAATGACGTATGATAGTTTATGTTTGTTATATTCGGAGGTAATTAATATGACAAATAAGTCTGACCGACTATCAAATATAGCATTTATTGGTGTGGGCG
>CAZKHV010000299.1:0-1507 GCA_964552605.1 uncultured Zetaproteobacteria bacterium
TTGATGTGATGCTGATGTTGCAGCGCATCGGAGCAACAGCCGAACGACTGGCTTATGCGGTCGGCTTGTATCCGATGCTGATCGGTAAGGTGTTGAGTCGTTTGAATAAGCCACCCTGGTTTTTTGCTTTGATCATCCGGCAATGCGAAATGGTCGGGGTGCAATCGTTGCCGGTGGTGCTGTTGACGGCGGTGTTTACCGGCATGGTGATGGCCTTGCAATCGTGGGTGGCGTTCCATCGTTTCGGAGCGGAAAGCATGATTGCGACGGTGGTATCCTTGTCTATTCTGCGGGAACTAGGCCCTGTGCTGGTGGGCTTGATGGTGGCCGGGCGAGTAGGGGCATCGTTTGCCGCCGAGCTTGGCACGATGCGCGTGTCGGAACAAATCGATGCATTGTGGACCTTATCAACCGATCCTGTGCGTTATCTGGTGATGCCGCGTTTGATTGCGGTGATTTTGATGATGCCGTTACTGGTCGTGCTGGCCGATGCGATTGGTATGCTCGGTGGTTATGTGATCAGCGTGTATGTGCTGGATCAGAACCCACACACGTATATTCGCAATTCGTATGATTATTTACAATTGATTGATCTCTATTCCGGCCTGCTCAAGGCGACGGTATTTGGCGCTATTATCGGCGTGGTGAGTTGTGCGGAAGGTTATTATTGTGATGGCGGCGCGGCTGGTGTGGGGCGAGCAACCACGCGGGCGGTGGTGATCAGTGCGATGAGTATTCTGATGGCCGATTACATACTCACGGCATGGATATTCCAATGAACGACAAGAGTTTAAGATGATGACCACTGCCCCGAAAATCAGTCTGCGCCATGTGCATAAATCGTTGCAAGGGCGAAAAATACTCGATGATATTTCGTTGGATATTATGCCCGGTGAATCGCATATTATTATTGGTTTGTCGGGCGCGGGTAAGAGTGTGTTAATCAAATGCATTCTTGGCCTGATGAAACCCGATGCCGGTTCCATTCTGGTCAATGGCGAAAACTGGTTGGAGTTATCGGTTGAACAACGCCTGAAACGGATGGCTTGCATTGGTATGTTGTTTCAGGGGGCGGCATTGTTTGATTCGATGCCGGTGTGGGAGAATGTCGCTTTTGTATTGCTACGTCAGGGCATGGAGAAAGCTGAGGCGCGGGAACGGGCTGAGGAGATGTTGGAATGGGTGGGTTTATCGGGTATCGGCGATAAACAACCGGCGGAACTCTCCGGCGGTATGAAAAAGCGGGTGGGGTTGGCGCGGGCGATTTGTCATCGGCCTGAAATTATTTTTTACGATGAACCCCTGGCAGGCCTTGATCCAGTGATGTCGGATGTGATTACCAAGCTCATCAAACGCCTGCATGAGCGCATGAATGTCACATCGCTGACCATTGCGCACAGTATGAAATTGGTTCGCGAGTTCAGCGATCAGGTCAGCATGCTTTATGAGGGTAAAATTTATCAGCAGTTGTCGGAAAAGGCGCTGTGTGCGACAGAAGATCCATTGC